>JBBAPY010000018.1:0-21354 GCA_040400635.1 Rhodoferax sp. | reverse complement strand
GGGCGAATTGGTACGCGGCCTGGCGGTGCGCTTGGTGCTGGAGTGCCCGCCAGACAGCGGTCCGCAGGACCTGCCTGGCGAAGGCGCCAGCGCCGAACTGCAGCTGGGCGATGCCGCGCGTTTTTATCCCAGCGATGCCGCGCTGGCCCGCTGGCGCGCCCATGCCGACCAGGGGCGTGCGGTGGTTGCCTACGAATAAGGCTTGCGCACGCCGGTTTGCCGCACAGCGTCACGGCCTTTTGCCAATCTAAATGAGATACACTCTCATTTAGATTGGCCGTTCCCAATCCGTTATTTCATGCCCGATTCCAGCACCTCTTGCCTATTGTCCGAATTGCCCAGCGGCACGCATGCGTTGGTGGCCCGGGTATGCGGTGGCAGCGATGCCCAGCAGGCGCAGACGGCGCGCCGCTTAGCTGAGTTGGGCTTTATCCCGGGTGAGCCGGTGCACCTGCTGCGCCGGGGACCTGGCGGTCGGGAGCCTCTTGCTGTGCAAGTGGGAGATACCCAATTTGCCTTGCGCCTGCTCGAGGCAGCTTGCATCGAAGTCAAGCCCCTCTAAGCCACCTGATGCAAGCTGCTATGGCTCCACCTCCCGCACTACGCAGCGCGCCCTGGACGGTGGCGCTGGTCGGCAACCCCAATTGCGGCAAGACAGCGCTGTTTAATTTGCTCACGGGTGCGCGACAAAAGGTCGCCAACTACGCCGGTGTCACCGTTGAGCGCAAAGAAGGCCAGGCCCGCTTAGCGGATGGGACGCAGCTTGTCGTGCTGGACTTGCCCGGTGCCTACAGCCTGACACCTGCAACGCCCGACGAGCAGGTCATGCGCGATGTGCTGCTGGGTGCGCGCGTGGGCGAAGCGCTGCCCGATGTGCTGGTGGCTGTAGTCGACGCCACCAATATGCGTATGAATTTGCGTTTGGTGCTGGAGCTCAAAAACTTGGGTCGGCCACTGCTAGTGGCACTGAACATGGCGGATGTCGCCCGCGCCAATGGCTTGGTCATTGACGTCGCACGACTGCAGGCCGAGTTGGGCTGCCCGGTGGTGGAAACCGTCGCGGTGCGCGCCCAGGGCCATGCGGCTTTGCTACAGCAACTGCAGAGCTCGCTGCAAGGTCTGCCCTTGGCAGTACCCGCTACGACGAATGGCGCAGCGGCTGTGGATAGTGCGCCGGCAGCAGGTGCGGCACCCACGATCAGCGACTTGCAGCGCGAGGTACGTCGCATCCTTGCGTTGGTGGCGCCTGTTGCACCGCAGCGCGCGCGCTTTCAGCACCGGCTCGACGCGGTGCTGATGCATCCAGTAGTCGGTGTGCTGGTGCTCGCTGCTGTGTTGTTTCTGATTTTTCAGGCGGTTTTTTCTTGGGCGGCAGTACCTATGGATGTGATCAAGCAGGCCATGGCCACCGTGGGCGATTGGACGCTGTCCTCCATGGCCGAAGGGCCGCTGCGCAGCTTGTTGGTCGATGGGGTGATTGCGGGTGTGGGCGGCGTACTGGTCTTCCTGCCGCAAATCCTGATTTTGTTTTTCTTTATCCTGTTGTTGGAAGACTCCGGCTATTTGCCGCGCGCTGCGTTTTTGCTGGACAACGTGATGGGCAAAGTCGGCTTGTCGGGCCGCGCATTTATTCCCCTGCTCAGCAGCTTTGCTTGCGCCATTCCAGGCATTATGGCCACGCGCACGATTGCCAACTGGCGCGACCGACTGGCCACCATCATGGTCGCACCACTGATGACCTGCTCGGCGCGCCTGCCGGTGTATGCCTTGCTGATTGGCGCCTTCGTGCCCGAGCGCACGGTGGCCGGCCTGAGCTTGCGCGGCCTGACCTTATTTGGCTTGTATTTGGCGGGTGTCTTATCGGCCATGGCCGTAGCCTGGGCGTTCAAGCGGGTCTGGATGAAGTCGGCCTACCAACCCTTGATGTTGGAGTTGCCGCCTTACCGCGTACCCAGTTTGCGCAACCTGGCTCAGGGTTTGTGGGAGCGCGCGCGCATCTTTATGCAGCGCGTGGGCGGCATTATTTTTTCATTGATGGTGATTTTGTGGTTTCTGTCCAGCTACCCGGCGCCGCCGGCGGATTGGGATGCCAGCCAGGGCCCGGCCATTAGCTTCAGCGTGGCCGGTATGTTGGGCCACGCACTGCAATATGTGTTTGCGCCGATTGGCTTTAACTGGCAGATCTCGATTGCGCTGGTGCCCGGCATGGCGGCGCGTGAAGTGGCTGTGGGTGCGCTGGGCACCGTCTATGCGCTCTCAGCGGCCGGCAGCGGCGTGGCCGACGCGCTCTCGCCCATCCTGGCCCAAAGCTGGTCGCTGGCTACGGCCTATTCCTTGCTGGCCTGGTTCGTGTTCGCACCCCAATGCCTGTCCACGCTGGCGGTGGTACGCCGCGAGACCAATTCCTGGCGCTATCCTTTGTTGATGGCAGGCTATTTGTTCGGTCTGGCCTATGCGGCAGCCTGGATGACCTTTCGCATCACCACCGCGCTGACGTCTTAAAGCGTGCATTGGCCATGGACTTTCAAACCCTTACCGTTGCCCTGTTGGTTGGCCTAAGTTGTGTTTATGCGGCCCAGGCCTTAATGCCTGGCGCATGGCGTGCGCATGCGCTGCGTGCCATGGCGCGCTGGCCCTTACCCAAGCTTGTGGCCCACCTATTGGCAGACAAAGCACAAAAGGCAGCGGGATGCGGCTGCAATGGCTGCGACCGCTCCCCCAGCGTCTCGCCTAGTGCGTCAGAGGTTTTTGCGACGAAGGAAGCAAAAATTATTTTTATGCCACGGCGCGGTTCTTAGCGCCACAATCGCTCACTTGCGCTGGCATCAGTCGCGCGGGCGCAGGCTGATCGTCATGGGGGAGGGCACGCGTCCATTCTCGTCCAAAGGTAGTCGTTCGGTTTTCAAAATCGCGTTCAGCGCCGCATCGTCCCAGTAGGCGTCGCCGCTGCGTTTGCGGATTTTGGCGCTCATGATTTTCCCGCTGGCATCGGTATAGACATCGTATTCCGCTGTCAGGCTGGCACTCAATTCCTTGATGGATGCCATATTGGGCCGGATCGCAGCCACCACCTTGGCACCATAGCTTGCGCTGGGGCCGGCACTTTGCGCGGCAGTTCCCGTTGAACTGGCATTTCCACTACCGGTGGCCGCCCCTGCCAGTTTGAGGGCACGCTCGCGTGCGTCCTTGCGCAGCTTCTCACTTTGTGCCTGCTCCTCGCGCAGACGATCGGCCTCTTGCTGTTTGGCGATTTCCAGCTCTTTCAGGCGTTTTACTTCGGCGGCTTTGGCCGCTTCAATGTCTTTTAGGCGCTTGGCTTCTTGCGCCTTCGCGGCGTCAAGCTCCTTGCGCCGCTTGGTCTCTTCGGCTTTGTTCAGTTTGGATGTTTGCTCCTTCTTGGCCTGCTCAGTCAAGGCCTCGGCTTTTTGCTTTTCGACTTTCAGTGCTTCTTCTTTGCGCTGCGCCAGTTCGCGCTTTTCGGTTCGTCGACGCTCGTCCTGATTCTTTCTTTCCTGCACTTTGCGCTCGGCCGTGGCAATGTCCGCATCCAGCTTGGGGCCAGGCGGCGGCGCGGCGCGTCGCGGTTCGGGTGCCGGGGCACTTGGCGCGACGGTGGGTTCCACTTGCGGCGCCGGCAGTTCGGGCTCCGGCGCGGGTGGGGCAGCTTCTATCGGCAAGGGCGCCCACAGTTCGGCGCTGAAAGTAGGGGCCGTAGTTTGTAAATGCCAGGGCACGACATAAGCCAGGGCCAACACCAACAAGCCATGGGCGATCAGCGCAAGCACCAGTGCCCGGCCTGACCCGGGAGAGGGCGGCGGCAAAAAATCGCTGTGTGCCTGGGCCGTGGCCATCGTGTTTAGGGCGCCAGTTGCACCGACAGGCCGATACGCGCTATGCCTGCGCGCTGCAAAGTATCCATGACCTTGACCACCTGCTCATACTGCACACTTTTGTCCGCGCTGATTACCACAGCGCTCGTGTTGGGCGGATGGGCTGCCTGGGCTTTGCGCACCGCGCTGGCCAGGTTTTCCAACTTTACTGCGCTGGCCTCTCCCTTGCCTTTGATCTCCAGGCTGTTGTCCTTGCCGACAATGATCTGCACCACCACATCAGGTTGCTTGGCCGCGCTGCCCACGCTGGGCAGATCTACCACGCTAGGTGAAATAAGGGGAGCCGTTACCATAAAGATGATCAACAGCACCAGCATTACATCGATAAAGGGCACCATATTGGGCTCGCTGATGGTGCGTCTGCCGCGACCCCGG
Source organism: Rhodoferax sp. (assembly GCA_040400635.1). Lineage (GTDB taxonomy): Bacteria > Pseudomonadota > Gammaproteobacteria > Burkholderiales > Burkholderiaceae_C > Allorhodoferax. Next base: position 17,089 of record JBBAPY010000018.1, on the reverse strand, counting down.
GAACTGACTGCGGGCATGGGCTACTCCTGTCCTAGGTGCAATGGCAGCATCATGGGCTTAACGCGGTGCGTTGGGATTGGCCTGTGCGCTGACATTGCGCTGCAGGATGTTAGAAAACTCTTCGATAAAGGTTTCGTGGCTAATCGCTATGCGGTCGAGGTCCCGCGCAAAGCGGTTGTAGGCAATGACCGCGGGAATAGCAGCAAACAGCCCAATGGCGGTGGCCACCAGCGCCTCGGCAATACCTGGTGCCACAGTGGCCAGTGTCACTTGCTGCAAAGCCGCCAGGCCGGTAAAGGCGTGCATGATGCCCCACACCGTGCCAAACAGACCTACGTAGGGTGACACCGAACCCACTGACGCCAGGAATGACAAATTGCTTTCCACTTCGTCCATCTCGCGCTGGAAACTGGCGCGCATGGCGCGCCGGGCGCCGTCCATCAAAGTAGCGACGTCATTAACACGGCGTTCGCGCAATTTTTGAAATTCGCGCATGCCGCTGGCAAAGATGCGTTCCATGGGGCCGGAGTTGACGCCTTTGCTTGCTGCCGTGGTGTAGAGCTCGTTGAGGCTGGAGCCGGACCAAAATTCGCGCTCAAACACCTCATTGAGTGATTTGACGCGCTGCAGCGCAAATATTTTTTGGAAGATGGCCGACCAACTGGCAATGGAGACCAGCATCAATAAGAGCATCACCAACTGCACCACCAAGCTGGCGTGCATCACGAGTTGAAGAATATCGAGGTCCTGATTCATAAAGAGGCCTTGTAGGTGAAAAACGCCTGCGGCAAAGCGCGCATTATCCGGCCAGCATGGCCCGCAGCCGCTCAATAGCGGTATGCAATTGTTCCATGGAACTGGCGGTGGAAAAGCGCACAAATTGCGCGCCGTGGGCAGGGCCGAAATCGCGTCCCGGCGTGATGGCGACATGGGCACGCTGCATCACGGCGAAGGAAAAATCCCAGCTGTCTTTTATACCTAAACGCGCACATGCATCGGTGCAATCGGCCCAAGCGTAAAAAGCGCCGTCAGGCATCACCGGTACCGTCAGCCCCAGCGCAGTGAGCGCCGGGACAAAGTAATCGCGCCGCTGTGCAAAGGCCTGGCGGCGGCTTTCATACAACGCGATACTTTCATCTTCAAAGCAGGCCAGCGCAGCGTGCTGGGCAATCGTACTCGGGCAGATAAACAGGTTTTGCGCCAGCCGTTCAATAACCGGCACCAGGGCCGGGGGCAGCACCATCCAGCCCAGGCGCCAGCCGGTCATATTGAAGTATTTGCTAAAGCTGTTGATGCTGATGACCGAGTCATCCAAAGCCAGGGCGCTTACGCCGAAATGCGCGTCATAGCTGAGCGGCAGGTAAATTTCATCGACCAGGGTGATGCCGCCGAGGGACTGCACCACCGCATGGATGCGCGCCATTTCAGCCGGGTCAATCGAGCTGCCGGTGGGGTTGGAGGGCGAGGCCAGCAAGACGCCACGGGTTTTCGGCCCCCAGGCTTCTCGTACTTGATCGGCGCTGAGTTGAAAGCGCTGCGCAGCAGTGGTCGGCAACAAGACCGCGCGCGCATCGGCCGCGCTGACGAAATGCCGGTTGCAGGGGTAGCTGGGGTCGGGCATCAGCACTTCGTCTCCGGCATCAAGCAGCGCCAGGCAGGCCATTTGCAAGGCTGCCGATGCGCCGGCCGTCACGACGATGCGGCTTGCCGCAATATCTAAACCGAAGCGCTGGAGGTACCAGTGGCTGATGCGTTCACGCAGCGCGGGCAATCCGGTGGCTTGGGTGTACTGGCTAAGCCCGGCGCTGATAGCGCGCTGTGCAGCTTCTTGCACCAAAGGTGGCGCGGTGAAATCGGGTTCGCCGATATTGAGAAACACCATGGGCCGCGCACTGTCTTGCACCTGCTGTGCCAAGGCGGAAGCGGCCTTGGCCACTTCCATGACATAAAAAGGTTCAATGGCCTGAGCGCGCCGGGAAATTTGCATGGACCGAGTGGGTTCAGGCACTGTGTCGCGCGGCCCGGTCGGCCTGCACTTCCAGGGCGCGCAGTTCGGGCGCCAGGCCATTGAGCACCGCATTGACGTATTTATGGCCGTCCGTGCCGCCAAATTCTTTAGCAAGCTCCACGCATTCATTGAGCACCACGCGCCAGGGGACGTCAGGGCAATGTTGCATTTCGTATACACCGATCCATAGCACCACCCGCTCGATTGGCGAGATCTCACTGAGCGGCCTATCCAATCGGGTGCTAATCAGTTGGTCGGCCTGGGATGCCTGCGCGATGCAGCCATGCAGCAAGGCGTCGAAATGCAGCGCATCGGCCTTGGAAAAGCCGGACAGGTCCCGGGTGAACACATCGATATCAGCGGGCTGATTTTTGCCCACCAGGCTTTGGTACAGGCCTTGCACGGCAAACTCGCGTGCCCGGCTGCGCTTGTTCTTGGTGGCGGTTTTGCGTGCGCCAGTGCTGCTCAGCTTGTGTTGCTCGTCCTGTACTTGCCCCGAGGTGTGGGTATCGGCCATCAAATTTTTTCCAACAGGTTGGCCATTTCAATGGCCACGCGCGCCGCATCGCTGCCTTTGACCGATTGACGCGCAATCGCTTGGCTTAGGTTTTCGGTGGTCAGTATGGCGTTGGCAATCGGAATTTGAAAATCCAGTGCAATCCGTGTCACCCCGGCGCTCGATTCATTGGCCACCAACTCGAAGTGGTAGGTCTCACCCCGGATGATGCAGCCGATGGCGATCAAGGCATCAAACCTGGACTTCTCGGCAAGCGCCTGTAAGGCCACCGGTATTTCCAGGGCGCCGGGGACACTGACGTGGTGGATGTCACGCTCGGCCACGCCAAGGATGAGTAATTCCTGTTTGCAGGCGCTGCTTAGCGTATTGGTCACCTCATGGTTAAAGCGCGCTTGCACGATGCCGATGCGCAGGCCTTTGCCTTCCAAACGGTGGTCTTGGTTGTCGATATTGCCTTTGTCAGCACCAAACATGGGTTTCTTTCCGGTTCAAAAAATCAGGGGGCGGGAGCGTTTAAATAGCCCACGGTTTCCAGGCCGTAGCCGGCCATGCTGGGCATGCGGCGCGGGCTGCCCATGAGGCGCATTTTTTGCACGCCGCACAAGCGCAGAATCTGGGCGCCAATACCGTAGGTACGTAAATCCATGAGGCCCCGCTCGGGTGCTTGCGCGGGGCGCGCGGTGCCTTCAAACTGGGCCAGCAATTGCTCGCCGGTTTCGCCGCAATTGAGCAGCACCAGCACGCCTTTGCCCTCGCGCGCCAAAAACGCCAGGCTGGCGTCCAGACTCCAGGAATGCAAGGTGCGCCCGGCTTCCAGGGCATCGAGTACCGACAGCGGCTCATGCACCCGTACGGCAACGGCTTCGCTTGCATCCCATTGTCCCTGCACCAGCGCCAAATGCACACCATGGCCGGTGGAGTCCTGAAAAGCATGCGCCTGGAAACTGCCAAAGGCAGTTTGTAATTGCCGGCTGGCCTTGCGCTCAACCAGCGACTCCACGCGGCTGCGGTGGGCGATCAGGTCGGCAATGGTGCCGATTTTCAGGCCATGCTCGGCGGCAAACAACTGCAAGTCCGGCAGGCGTGCCATGGTGCCATCGTCTTTCATGATTTCGCAAATCACGGATGCCGGTGTACAACCGGCCATGGCGGCTAAATCGCAACCTGCTTCGGTGTGGCCGGCGCGCATTAGCACACCGCCATCGACCGCTTGCAGCGGAAAAATATGGCCTGGCTGCACCAGGTCTTGCGGCATGGCATTTTTGGCCACCGCAGCGCGCACCGTGCAGGCGCGGTCGGCGGCGGATATGCCGGTGCTCACGCCTTCTGCGGCTTCAATCGAAACGGTAAAGGCAGTGGCGTGTTTGGTACCGTTGCGCACTGCCATGGGCGGTAGTTGCAGGCGCTCGCAATGGGCGCGTGTCAGGGTCAGGCAAATGAGGCCGCGCCCAAAGCGCGCCATGAAATTAATCGCCTCGGCGCTCACATGGTCTGCCGCCAGCACCAGATCGCCTTCGTTTTCACGGTCTTCCTCGTCAATCAGAATGACGATTTTGCCCAGGCGCATGTCGGCCACAATGTCTTGCACCGGCGAAATAGAAACAGGGGAGAGGTGGGAGGCGGTCATCGAATAGCTTTCGGATTGTCCAGCGTGTGCGGGCCTTGACGGAGGCGCTGCGAGGCGAGGGCTGATTATCGCCGCAAGCCGCTGTAGCCTTTAAGAATTAATCGTCGATGGACGCGCTCCAGCGTGCATCCAGGCCTTTTTGCAGGTCGCGACGGTCACGCTTGGTAGGACGGCCATGGCTCAGGGCATCAGCTGGTTCGGGGTGCAGACGCCGGTGTTCTTGGATAGCCAGGCGCGCGCTGATGCTGTCTGCGCTTTCTTCGTACAAGGCCTGCGCCACCGGCGCCGGACCGCGCACCGCGCTCAGGCCCTTGACGGTGATGGTGCGCGGAATTTTCGCTTGCCACACCGTCAGGAGGTCGCCCACTCGCACTTCGCGCGAAGGTTTGATGTTTTGCTTTGCTACTTGCACATGGCCTTTGTTGACCTCGTCGGTTGCCAGCGAGCGGGTTTTGAAAAAACGCGCTGCCCATAGCCATTTGTCGATACGCACACTGTCCATGGGCGGGTCCCTTTGTATCGTTATCGTTTAGCGCAAAGCCCGTGCTGCGCCCAGGGGCTGGGCGCTCACCCAGGCATCGAACACCCGCACATCGATTTCGGTCTTGAGGCGCTCATAGGCCTGCTGCGCAGGGGGGTAATGCCGGCGCAAAAAATTGAGCCATTGCTTGAGCCGCCCGGCTTGTTGGCGCGCCTCCAGGCGCGAGCGCACCAGATGCCAGAAATGCCCTAAATGCATTTGTACCCCCGGCCAGTCCAAACCTGGCGTAGGCGGGCCGCACTGCGCCGTTGCAGCGCAAATCTCCAGCGCCAGGCCTGGATTGCTGACCATGCCGCGCCCCAGCATCAGCGTGTCGCAGCCCGATTCCAGGCGGCACTGCTGCGCATCCAGGGGGTTCCATATCTCGCCGTTGGCAATCAGCGGTGTGCGCACCCGTGCGCGGATGTCGGCTATGCGATGCCAGTAGGCCGGCGGGCGGTAGCCGTCGGCGCGGGTGCGCGCATGCACCACGATTTCGCCGGCGCCGCCTTCCTGCAAGGCCAGGGCGCATTCCTCGGCGCGGCTGTCGTCAGCAAAGCCCAGTCGCATTTTGGCCGACACCATGTGCTGCGCAGGCACCGCCGCACGCACGGCTTTGACAATCGCAAATAAAAGCTCAGGGTCTTGCAAAAGCGCGGCACCGCCGCCGTGCCGGTTCACCACTTTGGCCGGGCAACCGAAATTGAGGTCCACGCCATCGGCGCCCATGCCCGCCACGCGCGCTGCGTTATCGGCCAGGCAGGCCGGGTCCGAGCCCAGTAACTGCGGGCGCACCGGTACGCCAGCGGCAGTGCGGCCGCCGTGCAGCAACTCGGGCACGACGCGGATAAAAACGCGCTCGGGTAGCAAGGTGTCGGTGACGCGGATGAACTCGGACACACAACGGTCTATGCCGCCCACGCGGGTCAGCACATCGCGCAACACAAAGTCGAGCAAGCCCTCCATCGGGGCCAGGATGATGGCCATCGCGCCCGGGCGCCCTTAACGCGGCGCGCCCAGGGCCAATGCGGCCTGGCGCGATTGTTCCAGTGCCTGGGCATCCGGCGGCGTATCTACCGGCCAACCGCTAAGGTGTTGGCGGGCCACCGCAGCCAGCGCGTCTATGCCGGGTGCGCCGTCGTTCAGGCAAGTGATGTAGTGAAAGGCTTTGCCCCCTGCTTCTAAAAAGGCGTGGCGCGCTTCCATATTGATCTCTTCCAGCGTCTCCAGGCAGTCGCTGGTAAAGCCGGGGCAAACCACATCGACCCGGCCCACGCCAGATTGGCCCATGGCGATCAGCGTCGGCTCGGTGTAGGGCTCCAGCCATTTGGCGCGACCCAAGCGACTTTGGAAGCTTACTTTGTACTGGTCTTTGCGAAGGCCCAGGCTGTCGGCCAGCAGGCGCGCAGTTTTGAAGCATTCGCAGTGGTAGTGGTCGCCTAAATGCAGGGTGCGTTCGGGCACGCCATGAAAACTCATTACCAGTACATCCGGGCGGCCATGTTCTTGCCAATAGGCCTCTACCCCGGCCTGCAAGGCGGCGATGTAGGCGGGATGGTCGTGGTAGTGGTTGATAAAGCGGAGCTCGGGAATCGCGCGCGTGCCGGCAGCCCATGCATAGACCGCGTCAAACAGGCTGGCGGTGGTGGTCGCTGAATACTGGGGGTAGGCCGGTAGCAGCAGCACGCGGGTGACGCCTTCGGTCTTGAGCGCATCCAACTGCGAGGGGATGGACTGGCTGCCATAACGCATGGCCCAGCGCACCCGCACGTGCAAGCCCAGTGCCTGCAGGCGCTGCTCCAGCAAGACGGCCTGTTTTTCGGTCCAGACTTTGAGTGGCGAACCCTCGGGCGTCCAGATGCTGGCGTATTTAGCCGCCGACTTGGCCGGGCGAAAGCGCAAAATAATCCCGTGCAGTATCAGCATCCATACCAGGCGGGGGATTTCCACCACACGGTGGTCGCTTAAAAACTCGGCCAGATAGCGGCGTACGGCGGGCGCAGTAGGGGCGTCGGGGGTTCCCAAATTGCAATACAGCACCGCGGTGTGCGCGGCTTGCCCGTGGGAAAAAGGGGGTTCTTTTTGAAAAGGCATGCAGTATTCTCGCCCACCTATGCTTGACGCCACCAAAATCCGCGCTATCACCTTGGACCTGGACGACACTTTGTGGCCGGTTTGGCCCACCATCGCCCGGGCTGAACTGCACATGCAAGACTGTCTGCGCCCGCAGGCGCCGCTCACCGCTGCCTTGATGGCCGACCCGCTGCAGCGCTCGCAATTGCGCGACGCGGTGATCCAAGCGCAAGCGGCCAGCGCCCACGATATGAGCGCGCTGCGCTTGGGCATGATTGAACTGGCCTTGCAGCGCTGCGGCGAGTCCACTGCTTTGGCGCAAGAGGCGTTTGCGGTGTTTTACGCCGCGCGTCAGCAGGTGGATTTGTATGCCGATTGCGCCGGGGCACTGGCCCGCTTGGCGGGGCGTTTTCCGCTTTTGGCACTGACCAACGGGAACGCCGACATCCATTTAGTGGGGATTGGGCATTTTTTTGTGGGTAGCGTCGGCGCGCATACGGTGGGCCTGCCCAAGCCACACAAAGCTATTTTTGATGCAGCGGCCAGCGCCCTGGTTTGCAGACACGAGCAAGTGCTGCATGTGGGCGACGACGCACTCTTGGACGTGCTGGCCGCCTTAGACGTAGGAATGCAAAGCGTATGGGTCAACCGCCAAGGGGCAAGCTGGCAGCATGCACGGACCCCGCATTTGGCAGTGCCCAGTCTGGATGTTTTATGCCATGCGCTGGGGGTGTGAGCCTGTCCGTCACTCTGCTTGTGGTCCTGGGCATCTAGTCTTTCCAGACAAAACCCTCGGTCTCGTCCAAGGCCAGGGCCGCTATGATGCCGCTGCGTACCGCACCTTCCAAGGTTGCGGGGTAGGGCTTGTACAGGTAATCCCCGCAGGCCATGAGACCGGGGGCAACCTGCTGCGGCGGGCGCACCATGCGGGCCGCGCAGGAGAAGGTGGCCTGTTTTTCCACCACCGTACGGATGGCGCTTAATGCTTGGCCATCGAGCCATTCCTCTAGTTGTTCCTGCGCCTGCGCCAGCACCATGGCTTCCAACTGCTGGTACTCCCCTTGGGGGGCGCTGACCACCAGCGCGATCAGCCCCGGCGGGCCGCCGAGCTGGCCCCTGTCAAACGCAAATTGCGCTGGTGCAAGCGGGCTGTTGCGCAGAGCGACCATGGGGCGGGGTAAGACCAGCCCCGGCGCGTGCGCATAAATGGTGGCGATGGACTGGTATTTCATGGCTTTGGCCGGGCGCAGCCAGCGCTGCAAGTGCAAGCCCAGGTTTTTGGGCGCCAGCGGCAGGTACTCGCTAAAGGCTTGCACTGCGTGTTGCGGGGCGGTGGCCCAGATCACCCGATCAAAGGCTTCGCCGTCGATTTGCCATTGTCCGCCGCTCCATTGCGGACAGGCCGCGCGCCGGCCCAAGTGAACACTGGCGCCTTGGTCGCGGAGCCAAGCTGCTGCCGCCTGGGGAAACAAGGTGCCCAGGTCCACCGTGGGTACTAGCAAATCCGAACCCGCGGCGCGCCAGGCTGTGCTGTCTGCGCTGGAAGGTGGGTCCACCAGGCTATGGGCATCGAAGCGGGCTGGCGGGGTTTTTTTGTGCTTGCGCGGCTTGGCAAAAAGGCTATCGTGTAGCACGGTTAAAAATACCTGTCCGCTGGCCAATTGCGGCGGCGTGTTGAGGGCAGAAATGCACAAGGGGGCTATCAGGTCCTCCACCACCGCGCTGTGAATGCCCTGGCACAGCTCGGCCACGCTGGTGTTGGCAGTGCATTCAAAGCGGTTTTTTCTCCACAGGCGCAAGGTCCGAACCAAAGACCTTTTGTCGCCCATATTCCAACCGCGCGCCGTCAGCAGTCCCGCTATCAAATTCCAGGGTTGCGGCCAATCGGGCAACTGCAAGCCGTCGCCGTCCGCAAAGCGCAGACCCAGGGGCAAGCGCAGAAGGGTCTGCGCCGGGTCCACGCCTACGGTGCGCATCAGGTCCAGGGTTTCGCGGTAGGCGCCGAGCAGTATGTGCTGGCCATTGTCTAGGGTGGCGGCGCTGCCATCGGGCAGCAGGCCGTCGGCACTGGCCGGTAGCGTGCGCGCCCGCCCGCCTAGTGAGCGGCTGGCCTCCAGGATGGTTACGCGGTGCCCCGCTTGCACCGCGTGGATGGCGGCGGCCAAGCCGCTCCAGCCAGCGCCCACCACGCAGACGCGGTAGCGTTTCATAAATGGCCCAGGGCCTGAACTTTCCAGGCCAGCCAGAATTTATGGAGGGGCGTCAGGCGTACCCTGCGCTCCAGCACCGGGAAGCCTTCGCGTTCGATTTGCCGCAGCAGGCGGCGGTAAATGCTGGCCATCATCAGGCCGGGTTTTTGGGTGCGCCGGTCCTGTGGCGGCAACAGGGCAAGCGCCTGGTCGTACAAACCGTGGGCACGCTCGGCCTGAAAGGCCATCAGGGCGCTGAACCGGGCCGACGGGATGCGCTTTGATACTTCGTGTGCTTTTACGTCAAAACGTTGCAACTCATTGACGGGTATATATATTCTTCCGCGTTGTGCGTCTTCTCCCACATCCCGGATGATGTTGGTCAGCTGCAGGGCCTGGCCCAAGGTGTGGGCATAGACCGTGGTTTGGGCCTCACTTTGACCGAATATCCGCGCTGCCACTTCGCCCACTACGCCGGCCACCAAATGGCAGTAGCGTTGCAGGTTGGGGAAGTCCAGGTAGCGGGTCTGCTCCAGATCCATCTGGCAACCACGGATAACGCTTTGCAAGTGCTCTTGGGTGATTCCGTACGTGGGTGCCAGGGGCACCAGGGCTTTCATCACCGGGTGGGAGGGCTGGCCGCTGAAGGCCATCGACACCTCGCTCAGCCACCAGCCCAGTTTGCTAGCGGCTACGCCCGGGTCCACCGCATCATCGACCACATCATCGATTTCGCGGCAAAAGGCATAAAAGGCGGTGATGGCCGCGCGCCGTGGCGGCGGCAAAAACAAAAAGGCGTAATAAAAGCTGCTGCCCGAGGCGGCCGCCTTTTCCTGGACATACTGGGCGGGAGTCATGCCCTATTGTCGCCTGTAGGCAGTGCCACAGCGCTTGCAGTTAGCGCGTGGCCCACGGCCAGTTTTACAAGCTTGGCGCTGCGCGCCTAGGGATTGCGCAGAGGAACTCACATAAGGAGCGCGCGCCAGGCAATGCGCGGCGCGTCCCACCAGTGCAAGCACGGGCGGGTGTGCAATACCGAGCCGCCCAGGGCTTCGATCTTGTCGAGCACACGCAAGCCTCCCTGAACCACCAGGCGCAGTTCCCAACCGGCGCGGCCCGGTATCCGGTGCACCAGGGCTTGGCCCTGCTCCATGCGGGCTCTGGCATCGGCAGTGCACAGGCGCACCAGGGCGTGGGCGCTTGCTGAAGCTCTGGGGGAAGGTATCTGCGGCAGGTCAGCGCCTTGCTGCGTCAAAAGTCGCGCATCAAAGCCGGTGCTGACGCAGGCGTCGCGCGGGAAATAGTTGCGGCCTCTGGGTAAATCCCGGCTTGGGTCCTGCCAAAAGTTGATCAGTTGCAAGGCGGTGCAAATCGCGTCGCTGCGTTCCAGTGATAGCGCGTCCTGCACGCCATACAAGTGCAATAGCAGCCGTCCCACCGGGTTGGCCGAGTTGGCGCAATAGGCCAACAAGGCGTCCCTATCGGGGTAGTCCCGGCCGTTCTGTGTCATGCGGACATCGTGCTCAAAAGCATCCAAAAGTGCATGCAACAAATGCGCGGGCAGCGCAAATTCGGCGACCGCGCGGCGCAGGGGGCCAAAGACTTGGGCCCAGCGATCGGCGTTTGGCGCTTGGGGGGGAATGAGGCCTTGGCAGGCCTGGCGCAAAGCCTGCCGGTAAGCCGCCAGATCGGCCAGCCGTTGTTCGGGGCTGGCTTGTCCTTCGTCCGCTAGATCGTCGGCGGTGCGGGCAAAGTGGTAAAGCGCAGCAATCGGCGCTCGCAAATGCGGCGGGCAGAGCCAAGAGGCGACCGGGAAGTTCTCATAGTGCGCAATGGGCGCTGGGTCAGATCCGGCGGTTGAGGGCATAGCACGGATTGTGCCTTGGGCAGCACCGAGCAGGCCACCCCCGGCGCCCCCTTGTGCCTGCGCCCTCGCCTGAATTACCTGCAGTAGCTCAGGCTTATTTTGGGCATCCAGGCTAAATCAGTATAATTAATAACCAGTCAGTCATTAACGGCCCATTGCCTGCGCCTCGTCCTTGGGGTGCACGGCTTTAGATGGGTTTGCCCTCCCTTCGTATCCATCAAAACCATGAATTTGCCTATCACCTGGCCAGCCCGGCTGCTTTTTTTGACTTGCTTCTTATTACAAGCCTGCTCCAAACCCGTGCCTGCCGAGGAACCGGTGCGGGCGGTGAAGGTGTTGACGGTCGGCTTGGATGCCATGCAGTCGGGCGCTGAATATGCGGGTGAGGTGCGCTCGCGCGTGGAGTCACGCTTGGGCTTTCGCGTGGGCGGCAAATTGCTGCGCCGCAATGTAGAAATGGGGCAGCATGTAAAAGCCGGAGAGCTCCTGGCGCAACTGGACCCCCAGGACTTCAAGCTCGCGGCCGATGGCGCCCGCGCGCAATTGGCCGCCGCCGCCACCAACCGGGACTTAGCCTTGGCGGACTACAAGCGCTACAAGGACTTGCGCGAGCAAAATTTCATCAGCGCTGCCGAATTGGAGCGGCGTGACACCGCCCTCAAAGCAGCCCAGGCGCAGGTGGACCAGGCGCAAGCGCAACTTGCCGCTTTGGGCAACCAGACCGGGTACGCCAATTTAGTGGCGGATGTCGCTGGGGTAGTGACCTCGGTCGATGCCGAGCCGGGGCAGGTGCTGCCGGCTGGCACGCCGGTCTTGCGCATTGCACAGGATGGCGCGCGCGATGTGGTTTTTTCAGTGCCGGAGGACAAAGTTGGCAAGCTCAAAGTAGGCTCGCAAGTGCAGGTGCAGGCTTGGGCGGAGCAGAAAAGCGCAAGCGCCACCGTGCGCGAAGTGGCCGCTAGCGCCGATCCGGTCACGCGGACCTTTACCGTAAAAGTTGGATTAAATGGCCCTGAAACCTGGCCCCTGGGCTCTACGGTGACCGTAGCCCCCAAGGCGCTGGACCGCTCAGGTCCCCCGGTCATCAAACTGCCTACCAGTGCGATGCAACACGACGGCGAAAAAGTAGCGGTGTGGGTGCTCGAAAAAGCCACGATGACGGTGCGTTTGCAGCCCATTGTGATTACCACCGCCGACGGCAATGAAGTGGTCGTCGCTCAGGGCTTGGAGCCGGGCATGCAGGTGGTCAGCGTTGGCGCCCACGTGCTCAATCCGGGGCAAAAAGTGACGATTTACCAGTCCAAGCAAGCCGCTGCGGCCACAGCGCCTTCCTCGGTTCCAGCCCAGTGAGCGGCCCGATGCCACAGGACACGCCTAAGCCCGGTTTCAATCTGTCCCGTTGGGCACTGGACCATGCTGCGCTGACGCGCTATTTGATGCTGGTATTGATGCTGCTGGGCGCCGCCGCCTACTTCCAGCTGGGGCAGGATGAAGACCCGCCGTTCACCTTCCGGGTGATGGTCATTCGGGCTTTTTGGCCCGGCGCCACCGCCACGCAAATGGCCGAGCAGGTGACGGACAAGATCGAGCGCACTTTGCAAGAGGTGCCTGGCGCCGACAAGATCCGCAGCTTTTCCAAGCCCGGCGAGACGACTATCTTTTTCCAGCTCAAAGACTCCACGCGTCCTGGCGAGGTGCCGGATCTTTGGTATGCGGTACGCAAGAAGGTGGGCGATATGCGCTACACCTTACCTGCAGGCGTAAACGGCCCTTTCTTTAACGATGAATTCGGCGACGTTTACGGCGTGATTTATGCGCTGCAGGCCCAAGGTTTTTCGCCTGCCGAATTGAAGGAGCAGGCCGATGCTGTGCGCCAGCAATTGCTGCGCGTGCCCGACGTCAACAAGGTGGAATTATTTGGCGTACAGGACGAAAAGCTGTACATCGAATTGTCCCAGCGCCGCTTGTCGCAGCTCGGGCTGGACATGAACCAGGTTTTGGCCCAGCTCGCACAGCAAAACGCCATGGAAGGCGCTGGCACCATGCAAACCCCGCTGGATGTGGTGCAGGTGCGCGTGAGCGGCGCCTTCCAGGCAGAGCAGCAATTGCGTGCCATGCCGATCCGCGGCAGTTCGGGTAATCAACTGCGCCTGGGGGATATCGCAGAGATCAAACGCGGCTATATCGACCCTGCCGGGGTCAAAGTGCGCTTTCAAGGCCAGCAGGTCATTGCGCTGGGCGTGTCCATGACCAAAGGCGGCGACATTATTGCCTTGGGTAAGGCCTTAAAGTCCAGTACCGCACGGATTGGCGCGGCATTGCCCGTGGGCATCCGTCTGGTGGAAGTGCAGGACCAACCAACGGCGGTGGCTAAATCGGTGAATGAATTTATCGGAGTGCTAATCGAGGCAATTGTTATCGTGCTACTGGTCAGTTTTGTTGCGTTAGGTTTGCACAAACGACCCGGCACACAGGCCTGGTACCGCCAGTATTACGTCGATGTGCGTCCCGGACTGGTGGTGGCGATCACGATTCCGCTGGTGCTCGCTGTCACCTTCTTGGGCATGTACTACTGGGGTATCGGCCTGCACAAAATCTCCTTGGGCTCGCTCATCATTGCGCTGGGACTCCTGGTCGATGACGCCATCATTGCCGTGGAAATGATGGTGCGCAAAATCGAGGAGGGCTATGACAAGGTGCGTGCCGCCACCTTCGCCTACGAAATTACCGCCATGCCCATGTTGACCGGTACTTTGATCACGGCGGTCGGATTCTTGCCCATTGGTATAGCGCGCTCTACCGTAGGTGAATACACCTTTGCCATTTTCGGGGTCACGGTGCTGGCCTTGCTGGTGAGTTGGCTGGTGTCGGTGTACTTCGTCCCTTATCTGGGCACGGTATTGCTCAAGGCCAAAGGCAAGGCTGACCAAGCCCAACACCATGAGGTGTTCGATACGCCGTTTTACAACGCATTTAGGCGCACGGTGAACTGGTGTGTGGCGCATCGCTGGACCACGATTGGGGTGATGCTGCTGATATTTGCCTTGGGTATCTTTGGCATGGGCCGGGTGCAGCAGCAGTTTTTCCCGGATTCGAGCCGTCCCGAAGTGATGATGGATGTGTGGTTTGCCGAGGGCACCTCCATTGCCGCCAATGAAGAGGTCAGCCGGCGCATCGAGGCGCGTCTGATGCAAGAGAGTGGCGTCGTCAATGTGGCGACCTGGATCGGCTCGGGCGTGCCGCGTTTTTATTTGCCTCTGGATGCGATATTTCAGCAGTCCAATGTGTCGCAATTTATTGTGCTGCCAGTGGATTTGAAACGGCGTGAAAGCCTGCGCATCCAGCTGCCAGCCCTGATGGCCCAGGAGTTTCCTGAGGTGCGGGCGCGCGTGAAAATTTTGCCCAATGGCCCGCCGGTGGCCTACCCGGTGCAGTTCCGTGTGGTCGGGCCCGACGCCGACCAGTTGCGTATGCGGGCCAACGAAGTCAAAGCACAGATGCGGGCCAACCCCAATATGCGCGGCGTCAATGACAACTGGAACGAGCCGGTCAAGGTGATTCGGCTGGACGTGGACCAGGCCAAGGCCCGCGCCTTGGGGGTCAGTAGCCAGTCGATTGCCCAGGCGGCCCGCACCTTGCTGTCGGGCAGCACGGTGGGCCAGTTCCGCGAGGGCGATAAGTTGATCGACATCGTGCTGCGCCAGCCCCTGTCCGAGCGCAATGCGATTTCTGATATTGGCAACGCCTACGTGCCCACGGCCAGTGGCAAGTCGATTCCGCTGACGCAAATCGCCAAGCCCACCTTTGTCTGGGAGCCCGGCGTGCTTTGGCGCGAGGGGCGCGATTACGCTATTACCGTCCAGGGCGATATTGCCGAGGGCCTGCAAGGCGCTACGGTGACCGGGCAGCTGGCGCCTGACCTGCGCAAGCTGGAGTCCAGCTGGGCTGCCAAAGGGCAGGGCGCTTACCGCATTCAGGTGGCGGGCGCGGTAGAGGAAAGTAGCAAGGGATCGAGCTCTATTGCCGCTGGCATTCCCATCATGCTTTTTATTACGTTCACGCTCTTGATGCTGCAACTGCACAGTTTCAGCCGTGCCTTGTTGGTGTTTTTGACCGGGCCGCTGGGGATTGCTGGTGTGGCCGCAGCCCTGCTGAGTTTTGGGCGCCCCTTCGGCTTTGTGGCTTTGCTGGGCGTCATTGCCTTAATGGGCATGATTCAGCGCAATTCGGTGATTTTGATCGACCAGATTGAGCAAGACCGCGCCAATGGTGTACCCGCCTGGGATGCCATCGTAGAGTCTGCTGTGCGCCGCTTGCGGCCTATCGTGCTTACCGCTGCCGCTGCGGTGCTGGCCATGATCCCCCTGTCGCGCTCGGTGTTCTGGGGCCCGATGGCAGTAGCCATCATGGGCGGTCTTATTGTGGCGACGGCCTTGACTTTGCTGGCTTTGCCCGCCATGTATGCCGCATGGTTCAGGGTGCGGCGCGAGCCGGTGGTCATGCAGGCTAAAATGCTCGGCTAACCGATTTCCAGCGATCGGCCGGGCTTGCTAGCACTTTGACGGTGCTGCGCAGGCTGCGCCAGGTTGCTGAATTTTTTGCGCGGGTGGCGAAATTGGTAGACGCACCAGGTTTAGGTCCTGACGCCAGCAATGGTGTGGGGGTTCGAGTCCCCCCCCGCGCACCACCCAAAAGGTACTGTGAGTCCCCTTTGCGGCCAGTCCTGTGACCGCATGCGGCGGCGCTGCCCGGCCTTGAATTTTTATTTGGAGCACCTGTCATGACGGTAGTAGTTGAAACTTTGGAAAAGTTGGAGCGCAAGATCACCCTGAAACTGCCTGTGGACGCGGTTCAAAACGAGGTACAAGTGCGTCTGCGCAAGCTGGCCCGCACCGTGAAGATGGATGGTTTCCGTCCCGGCAAGGTGCCCATGAACGTGGTCACCCAACGCTATGGTTACTCGGTGCACTACGAAGTGATGAATGACAAAGTCGGCCAGGCTTTTGCCCAGGCCGCTAGCGAGGCGAAGCTGCGCGTTGCCGGACAACCGCGCATCAGTGAGGCTGCACAGTCCGTGGAAGGTGCCATGGCTTTTGATGCCGTGTTCGAAGTCTTTCCCGAAGTGAAAATCGGAGACTTGGCCAGTGCTGAAGTTGAAAAGGTTGACGCCCAGGTGACCGAGGCCGCGATCGACAAGACTATTGATATTCTGCGCAAACAGCGCCGGACCTTTGCCCAGCGCCCCCAGGACGCTGCAGCACAGGATGGCGACCGTGCCACGGTGGACTTTGAAGGCAAGATCGATGGCGAGTTGTTTGACGGCGGCAAGGCAGAGGATTTCCAGTTCATTCTGGGCGATGGCCAAATGCTCAAAGAGTTCGAAGAAGCCACCCGTGGCATGAAACTGGGCGAGAGCAAGACTTTCCCCTTGGTCTTCCCCGAGGATTACCAAGGCAAAGACGTTGCGGGCAAAACCGCCGATTTCATGGTCACGGTCAAAAAGCTCGAGGCGGCGCATTTGCCTGAGGTGGACGACGCGCTGGCCCGCAGCCTGGGTATTGCCGACGCCACTGTGGCGGCACTGCGCGAAGACATTAGCAAAAACCTGCAACGTGAAGTCAAGGCCCGCCTACTGTCACGCAACAAGCAAGGCGTTATGGAAGCGCTGATTTCCAAATCGGAGTTGGACCTGCCCAAGTCCAGCGTCCAGGCGGAGGTGGAGCGTTTGGTCGCTGATGCCCGCGCGAATCTCAAGCAGCGCGGCATCAAGGACGCGGACAGCGCCCCGATTCCCGAGGAATTGTTCACTGCCCAGGCCGAGCGCCGCGTGCGTCTGGGCTTGGTGGTGGGCGAACTGGTGCGTGCCAACCAATTGCAGGCAGCGCCAGCGCAGATCAAGCAGCATGTAGAAGAACTGGCCTCCAGCTATGAGAACCCGGCTGAGGTGGTCCGTTGGTACTACGGCGACCAGAACCGCATGAGCGAGGTCGAGTCCGTGGTGATTGAAAACAACGTGACGGAGTTTGTCCTCTCCAAGGTCAAGGTTACCGAGAAGGCCATCTCCTTTGACGAGTTAATGGGGCAGAATTGATTTGGAGCTTGGTGCCGCGCTTTGGTGGCTCGAGCCGAATTTAACAAGGGAAAAACTATGAATTTCGAATTACCGGGAAGCAACCCCACCCGCGCCTTGGGCATGGTGCCCATGGTTATTGAGCAGTCGGGGCGCGGTGAGCGCTCCTACGACATTTATTCCCGCTTGCTCAAAGAGCGTGTCATTTTTTTGGTGGG
>JBBAPY010000017.1:0-21507 GCA_040400635.1 Rhodoferax sp. | reverse complement strand
GTCAATGGTTCTGGCGGTATTGCGGTCGGCATGGCCACCAATATCCCGCCGCACAACCTGAACGAAGTGGTGGACGCCTGCCTGCATTTGCTGCGCCACCCGGATGCCAGCGTAGACGATTTGATGGAAATCGTGCCCGCGCCCGACTTCCCCACGGCGGGCATTATTTACGGCATCAATGGCGTCAAAGACGGCTACCGCACCGGGCGCGGCAAGGTGGTGATGCGTGCCAAATGCCATTTCGAGGACATCGACAAAGGCGCCCGCCAAGCCATCATCGTGGACGAGCTGCCCTACCAGGTCAATAAGAAAACCTTGCAAGAACGCATGGCCGAGCTGGTCCACGAGAAGAAAATCGAAGGCATCAGCCATATCCAGGACGAATCCGACAAGTCCGGTATGCGTCTGGTAATTGAGCTCAAGCGCGGCGAAGTACCCGAAGTGGTGCTGAACAACCTGTACAAACAGACCCAACTGCAAGACACCTTTGGCATGAATATGGTGGCCCTGATCAATGGGCAACCCAAGCTCTGCAACCTGAAAGACCTGATCGAGGTCTTTTTGCAGCACCGCCGCGAAGTTGTCACGCGCCGCACGGTGTTTAACCTGCGCAAAGCCCGCGAGCGCGGCCATGTGCTCGAAGGTCTGGCGGTCGCGCTGGCCAATATCGACGAATTCATCGCCATCATCCGCAATGCCCCCACTCCGCCTGTGGCCAAGGCCGCGCTGATGACCCGCAGCTGGGACAGCAAATTGGTGCGCGAAATGCTGACTCGCAGCCGTATGGACGGCGGTGCGGTCAATGCCGACGACTTCCGCCCCGATGGACTGGACAAGTCCCTGGGCATGGGCAGCGACGGCTTGTACCGCTTGTCCGACACGCAGGCGCAGGAAATCCTGCAAATGCGCCTGCAGCGCCTGACCGGCCTGGAGCAGGACAAGATCGTCACCGAATACAAAGAGGTGATGTCCGAAATCGAAGACTTGCTGGACATCCTGGCCCGGCCAGAACGTGTCTCCACCATCATTAGCGAGGAGCTCGCTGCCATCAAACAGGAATTCGGCCAATCCAAGCTGGGCGCACGCCGCAGCCTGGTCGAACACAGCTCGTATGACCTGAGCACCGAAGACCTGATCACGCCTACGGATATGGTGGTCACGCTCAGCCACAGCGGCTATATCAAAAGCCAGCCCCTGGGCGAATACCGGGCGCAAAAGCGCGGCGGACGCGGCAAGCAGGCCACGGCGACCAAAGAAGATGACTGGGTGGACCAGCTCTTTATCGCCAACACACACGACTACATCTTGTGCTTTTCCAACCGCGGCCGTTTGTACTGGCTCAAGGTGTGGGAAGTGCCGCAAGGTTCGCGCGGCTCCCGCGGGCGCCCCATTGTCAATATGTTCCCGCTGCAAGAAGGCGAAAAAATCACCGTGGTGCTGCCGCTGACCGGCGACAAGCGCACTTTTCCGGCAGACCAATTCGTGTTCATGGCCACGTCTATGGGCATCGTCAAGAAGACTCCCCTGGACGACTTCAACAACCCGCGCAAGGTCGGCATCATTGCGGTCAACTTGGATGAGGGCGACTACCTGATCGGCGCCGCGATTACCGACGGCCAGCACGACGTCATGCTGTTTTCCGACGGCGGTAAAGCGGTACGTTTTAACGAAGACGAGGTGACCGCCCATGGCCGCCAGTCGCGCGGCGTCAAGGGCATGAACCTGGAAGACGGCCAAAGCGTGATTGCCATGTTGGTCGCCGAGGATGAGCAACAAAGCGTGCTCACCGCCACCGAAAACGGCTACGGCAAGCGCACCAGCATCACCGAATACACCCGCCACGGGCGCGGCACCAAGGGCATGATCGCCATCCAGCAAACCGAGCGCAATGGCAAAGTCGTGGCCGCCACCTTGGTACATGTGGACGACGAGATCATGCTGATTACCGACCGCGGCGTGCTGGTACGCACTCGCGTATCCGAAATCCGCGAACTCGGCCGCGCCACGCAGGGCGTGATCTTGATCAGCCTGGACGAAGGCTCCAAACTCAGCGGCCTGCAACGCATCGTCGAAAACGATGCCAACCAGACGGACACCGCAGGCGATAACGCAGACGACAGCGCACCCGAAGGTGACGCCAGCGACGAATGAGCCTGGCCGCGTGACGCGCCCGTTTAATTTTTCCGCCGGCCCGGCCGCCATGCCGCTGGAGGTGCTGCAACGGGCAGCGGCCGATATGACAAATTGGCACGATGCCGATGGCAAGCCCAGCGGCATGGGCGTCATGGAAATGAGCCACCGGGGCAAAGCCTTTGGCTCCATCGTGCACCACGCTGAAGCGAGTCTGCGCCGTCTGCTGGCGGTGCCCGAGGCCTTTCATATCTTGTTTATGCAAGGCGGCGGTCTGGCGCAAAACGCCATCGTCCCCATGAATCTGTGCGGCCCTGATTTGGGCAAGCCCGCTGTGGACTTTGTGCTCACCGGCAGTTGGAGCCAAAAATCCTGGCTCGAAGCCGCCAAATACAGCCAGCCGCACATAGCTGCCAGCACGCAGGAGTCGGGCTCGCACAACATCCCGGATCCAGCCACCTGGAAGCTCAGCGCAGGTGCACGCTATGTGCATATTTGCAGCAACGAGACCATCCATGGCGTCGAGTTCCACACCCTGCCCGACCTGCGCGCCCTGGGCTCGGATGCGCCGCTCGTAGTGGACTTTTCTTCGCACGTCGCCTCGCGCCCGGTGGATTGGAGCCGCGTGGGCCTGGCCTTTGCCGGCGCGCAAAAAAACCTGGGCCCCGCAGGTCTGACCCTGGTGGTGGTGCGCGACGACTTGCTAGGAAGGGCACTGGACATCTGCCCCATCGCATTCAGCTTTAAGAACATCGCGGATAACGCCTCTTTGTTCAACACCCCGCCGACTTACGGCATTTACATGGCGGGGCTGGTGTTTGACTGGTTGGAGCAACAAGGCGGCATCGCGGCCATCGAGGCGCGCAACATCGAAAAAGCCGCCCTGCTCTACCAAGCCATTGACAGCTCGGGTTTGTATTTCAACCCGGTAGAGCCGTCCTGCCGCTCGCGCATGAACGTGCCGTTCTTCCTGCGCGAACCCGCTTTGGAGAGCGCGTTTTTGCAGGGTGCAGAGCAAGCCGGCCTGCTGCAACTCAAGGGCCACAAATCCGTGGGCGGCCTGCGCGCCAGCATCTACAACGCCATGCCTTTAGAAGGCGTGCAGGCGCTGGTGGCATTTGTGCGATCATTTGAACGCACCCGCGCTTAAAGGACAGACACATGGCACTGACACTGGCTGAACTGCGTACCCGTATCGATGCGCTCGATTTGGAACTGCTCGCCCTGCTCAACCGCCGCGCGGCGCTGGCCCACGATGTGGGCGAACTCAAAAAAGGCGAAGGCTCAGTGGTATTTCGCCCCGAGCGCGAGGCCCAAGTGATCGCCACTCTGCAAGAAGCCAACGCCCAGTGCGGGCTGGCGCATACCTTGCAATCAGAAAGCGTGGCCTATGTGTGGCGCGAAATCATGTCGGCCTGCCGCGCTTTAGAGGCACCTCAGCGCGTGGCCTACCTGGGCCCGGCCGGCACCTTTAGCGAAGAGGCGGCACTGCGCTTTTTCGGCTCCAGCATCGCCCATGTGCCCTGCGCCAACTTTGACGAGGTCTTTCACGCCACGGCAGCAGGATCTGCGCAATTTGGCGTGATTCCGGTGGAAAACAGCAGCGAAGGTGTAGTGACCCGCTCGCTGGATTTACTCTTGACGTCGCCGTTGCACATCATCGGCGAAACCAGCCTGATGGTGCGCCACCATTTGCTGCGCGCCAGCGATAGCCTGGCGGGCATTGAGGTGGTGCTGGCCCATCCGCAGGCGCTGGCCCAGTGCCAGAACTGGCTGAGTACCCACTTGCCGCATGCCGAGCGACGCGCCGTCTCCAGCAATGCCGAGGGCGCACGCCTGGCGGCGCAAGAGAGCGGCTGGGCGGCTATCGCCAGTGAACGCGCGGGCTCCGCCTTCGGCCTGCACCTGGCTGCACGCGCCATCCAGGACGACGCCTTTAACCGCACCCGGTTTGTGGTGGTCTGCCTGCCTAGCACCCTGGCTGCACCCCAGGCCAGCGGGCGTGACTGCATCAGCCTGGTGGTCTCCGTGCCCAACCGGCCCGGGGCGGTGCACGACCTGCTGGTGCCCCTGAAAAAACACGGTGTTTCCATGACACGCTTTGAATCGCGCCCGGCGCGTTCCGGCCAATGGGAGTACTACTTTTACATCGACCTGCAAGGCCACCCCTCCGAGCCGCAGGTGCAGGCCGCGCTGGCCGAGTTGCAATCGCTGTGCGCTTTTTACAAAGTGCTGGGTACCTACCCGCTGGCAGACTGAGGCTTGATGCACGGTGTTTGATCAACTCGGACTGGTGGGCTGCGGCCTGATGGGCGGCTCTTTTGCGCTGGCACTCAAGCGCGCCGGTTTGGTGCGCCGCGTGGTCGGTTTCAGCCCATCGGAAAGCACCCGCCAGCGCGCCCTGGACATGGGCGTTATTGACGCGATAGCCCTTGGCGCCGCCCAAGCCGCCCAAGGCAGTGACCTGGTGCTGGTGGCCGTGCCAGTGGCCGCCACGCAAAACACTTTGGCTGCGCTGGCCGGTGCCTTGTCGCCACAGGCGCTATTGATGGACGTGGGCTCCACCAAGCGCGATGTGGTGCAAGCCGCTGCGCTTGCGCTGGGCGACAAGCTGCCCACTTTTGTGCCGGCACACCCGATTGCGGGCAAAGAAGTCGCTGGCGTAGCCCACGCCGATGTGGATTTGTATAAGGGCTGCCAGCTCATCCTCACCCCCACGGAGCAAACCGGCAAAGCGCAATTAGCGCAGGCGCAAACGCTATGGACTGCGCTTGGCGCGCAAGTGCGCACCATGGGCGCGCTGGAACACGACAGCGCATTTGCCGCCGTGAGCCACCTACCGCATATGCTGGCTTTCGCCGCCATGAACGCGGTCAACGCCCAAGCCCAAGCGGCAAAATTCCTGTCCTTGGCCGGCCCTGGCTTTCGCGATTTCACCCGCATTGCCGCTTCCGACCCCGCCGTCTGGCGCGACATCCTGCACGCCAACCGGGACCAGTTGCTGCTGCAATCCCAGCACCTACGCGAGGCTTTGCAGTCCTTTGAAACCGCCTTGGCCCAAGGGGACAGTGCAGCCCTGCAAGCGCTGATCACCGCCGCCAGCCAATCCCGCGCCGCTTGGTCGCTCAAGCGCTAAAACCCCGCCCATGTTTGCCACCCGTTTTCTCGACCTCCCCCCCCTGGCCCATGCTGGCGGCAGCATCACCCTGCCCGGCTCCAAAAGCATTTCCAACCGGGTGCTGCTGCTGGCCGCACTGTGCGAAGGCGTCACCGACATCCACGACCTGCTCGATTCGGATGACACCCGCGTGATGCTGACGGCCTTAGAGGCCCTGGGCTGCGCCATGCAGCGCGAGGGCAACAGCCTGCGCCTGACGGGCCTGAACAGGCGTTTGCCGCAAGCACCCATCGCCTTGTTTTTGGGCAATGCCGGCACCGCCATGCGCCCCTTAACCGCCGCGCTGAGTGTGTTGGGCGGTGACTTCACGCTCAGTGGCGTACCCCGAATGCATGAGCGCCCCATCGGCGACCTGGTGGATGCCCTGCGCCCACTGGGCTGCCGCATTGATTACACCGGCCAGCAAGGGTTTCCGCCGCTGCACATCGGCACGCCCGGCTTGCAGTTGGACGCGCCCATTCAGGTGCGCGGCGACGTGTCCAGCCAATTCCTGACCGCCTTGCTCATGGCCTTGCCGCTGGTAGCGCGCCGGGACATCGTGATCGAGGTAGTGGGCGAATTGATTTCGCGCCCCTATATCGCCATCACCTTGAATTTGCTCGCCCAGTTTGGTGTGCAAGTCCAGCGCGAAGGCTGGCAGCGCTTTGTCATTCCCGCAGGCAGCCGTTTGCGCTCGCCTGGGACGCTGCATGTAGAAGCCGATGCATCGTCTGCCAGCTATTTTGTGGCACTGGGCGCCATTGCGCCGGGCAGCGCAGGCATACGCATCCAGGGCCTGGGGGAGGACTCGATTCAGGGCGACATCCGCTTTATCGAGGCCGCGCGCGCCATGGGTGCCATCGTGGACAGCGGCCCCAATAATTTGCATGTGCGCCGCGGCGCCTGGCCGCTCAAGGCCATAGACCTGGACTGTAACCATATCCCCGACGCCGCCATGACCCTGGCCGTGATGGCGCTGTATGCCCAGGGCACCACGGTGCTGCGCAATATCGCCAGCTGGCGTGTGAAAGAAACCGACCGTATTGCCGCCATGGCCACCGAGCTTCGCAAGCTCGGCGCCAGCGTCCAGGAAACGCCCGACTCGATAGCCGTCACCGCGCCTGCCCACGCTGCCGATTGGCGCGCCGCCAGCATCCACACCTACGACGACCACCGCATCGCCATGTGCTTTTCGCTGGCCGCCTTCAATCCGGCGCAATCGCCGGTGCGCATCTTGGAGCCGCAATGCGTGGCCAAGACTTTTCCGGATTATTTCGAAGCCTTGTTCAGCGTCACCGATGCGGCGGCAGGCCACATTCCCGTCCTGTGCGTGGATGGGCCAACGGCTTCGGGCAAAGGCACGCTGGCCTCGGCGCTGGCCGCTGCGCTGGGCTACCACTTTCTGGATTCGGGTGCGCTGTACCGCATTGCGGCCTATGCGGCCGTGCAAAGCGGCCTAACCCTTGAAGCCACCAACGAAGCGGCCATCGCCGCATTGGCAGGCAGCTTGGACATCCGCTTTGAAGGCGAGCGGGTGTGGCTGGGCGGCCAGGACGTAAGTGAAGCCATACGCACCGAGCAAGCGGGCATGGATGCCTCGGCCGTTTCCAGCCTGCCTGCGGTGCGCGCTGCGCTGATGGATGTGCAACAGCGTTTTCGACGTCTGCCGGGCCTGGTGGCCGATGGGCGGGACATGGGCACGGTGGTGTTTCCCGATGCGCTACTGAAGGTGTATCTCACCGCCAGCGCCCAACGCAGAGGCGAAAGACGTTATAAGCAATTGATTTCAAAGGGAATTTCGGCTACACTCGACACTCTTTGCGCGGACCTGGCCGCGCGCGACTTGCGGGATACCACCCGCACGGTTGCGCCGCTCAAGCCCGCACAAGATGCGATGCGCCTGGACAACTCCGAATTGACGATTGAAGAATCGATCACGCGGGTCTTGGACTGGTGGCAAAGTAAGCAGCGATTTGAGGCCTCTTAAGCAGGCATCACCGAGCTGGCGATAAGCGAAAAGTCCAGGGTTTTCCTGGCACGGCCCCCGAGGCTCCCTTCGCGCTGCATGCGCATGGTTTCGGGGTTCTACAACCTAACCCGCGGTTTACGCCGCACACAACATGTCTGAATCTTTCGCAGCCCTCTTTGAAGAGTCGCAAAAATCGTCTGAAACCCGTATCGGTGAAGTCGTCACCGCCGAAGTCGTTCGTATCGAACACAACTTTGTCGTTGTCAACGCCGGTCTGAAATCAGAAGCCTATGTTCCCCTGTCTGAATTCAAAAGCGACAAGGGCGAACTCGAAGTCCAAGTGGGTGAATTTGTCTCCGTGGCCATCGTCGCCATGGAAAACGGTTATGGCGATACCATCGTCAGCCGCGACACCGCCAAGCGCCTGGCCTCTTGGATGAGCCTGGAAAAATCCCTGGAATCCGGCGAATTTGTCACCGGCACCACCAGCGGTAAAGTCAAAGGCGGCCTGACCGTATTGGTCAATGGCATCCGCGCCTTCCTGCCCGGTTCACTGGTCGATACCCGCCCCACCAAGGACTTGTCTCCCTACGAGAACAAGACCATGGAATTCAAGGTGATTAAGCTGGACCGCAAACGCAACAACGTGGTGCTGAGCCGCCGCGCCGTGGTCGAAGCCTCCATGGGTGCCGAGCGCGCCAACCTGATGTCCACCCTCAAAGAGGGCTCGGTAGTGCAAGGCGTGGTCAAGAACATCACCGATTACGGTGCTTTTGTGGACCTGGGCGGCATCGACGGCCTGTTGCACATCACCGACATGGCCTGGCGCCGTGTGCGTCACCCCTCCGAAGTGGTGACCGCTGGCCAGGAAATCACCGCCAAGATTTTGAAGTTCGACACCGAGAAAAACCGCGTGTCCCTGGGCCTCAAGCAAATGGGCGACGATCCTTGGATGGGCGTCAACCGCCGCTACCCCCAAGCTACCCGCATGTTCGGCAAGATCACCAACATCGCCGACTACGGCGCTTTTGTGGAACTCGAGCCCGGCATCGAAGGCTTGGTACACGTCTCCGAAATGGACTGGACCAACAAAAACATCGCCCCTTCCAAGCTCGTGTCCCTGGGTGACGAGGTCGAAGTCATGGTTCTGGAAATCGACGAAGACAAGCGCCGTATTTCTTTGGGCATGAAGCAATGCAAAGCCAATCCTTGGCAAGAGTTTGCGCAAAACACCAAGCGCGGCGACCGCGTCAAAGGCCCGATCAAATCGATCACCGACTTTGGCGTCTTCGTGGGCTTGGCTGCCGGTATTGACGGCCTGGTGCATTTGTCGGACCTGTCCTGGAACGAAACCGGCGAAGCCGCTGTGCGCGAGTTCAAGAAAGGCCAGGAAGTCGAAGCCATTGTGCTGGCCGTGGACGTGGACCGCGAGCGCATCTCCCTGGGTATCAAGCAGCTCGATTCCGACCCCTTCACCACCTTTGCCGCTGTCAATGACAAAGGCCAAGTGGTTACCGGCAAGGTCAAAACCGTCGATGCCAAGGGCGCTGAGATCGACCTGGGCGAAGACATCATCGGCTACCTGCGTGTGTCCGAGATCAGCCGCGACCGCGTCGAAGACGCCCGCAGCGTGCTCAAAGAAGGCGACGAAGTCACCGCCGTCGTGGTCAATGTGGACCGCAAAACCCGCAACATCCAGTTGTCCATCAAGGCCAAGGATGCAGCCGACCAGAACGAAGCCATGGCCACCCTGAGCCAAAATGCTGCGCGCGAAAACGCCGGCACCACCAGCCTGGGCGCTTTGCTGCGCGCCAAGCTGGATAACAACTAAGCGGCACCTGCCACTTACGTAGTCCCCAAGCGACCGGCGTGTGCCGGTCGCTTGCATTGTTTTCAAAGTTCTCTATGACCCGCTCTGACATCGTCGAAGAATTGGCCGGCCGGTTCAGCCAGCTGACCCAGCAAGACGCGGAATTCGCTGTCAAGGCCATCCTGGACGCGATGAACGACGCCTTGGTGCGCGGGCAACGTATCGAAATCCGCGGCTTTGGCAGTTTTTCCGTCAGCCACCATGCACCGCGCATGGGCCGTAATCCGCGCAATGGCGAGAGCGTCGCCATACCGCAGCGCCGGGTGCCGCACTTCAAGCCCGGCAAAGCCTTGCGCGAGGCGGTCGATGCCGAGGTCGCCCAGCCAGTGGGCGTAGTGGCCAAGTCTTGATTTCCTGTCGGCCCGATAGAATCGCTGCCGACCAAGGAGTTGCATGAACTCGTTCTTTTCGCTGGTGAAACTGCTGTTCAAAGCAGCGATTTTTTTCACCCTGTTTGCCTTTGCCTTGAACAACCAGGCCGACGTGACCGTGCATTTTTTCTTTGGCTACCAATGGACCAGCCCGCTGGTCATGGTGGTGCTTATCAGTTTTGCCGGTGGGCTGATGCTGGGCATATTGGGCATGGTGCCGCGCTGGTGGCAGCAACGCCGCGCCGCCAAACACGCGCGAAGCCGTCCCGATGCAAGCACCGGCGCAGCCTCCCCAAGCAAGCCCGACGAGAGCGCGCTGCCCCATGGAATTTGACCTGAACTGGGTGTTGATGGGCCTGCCCATCGCCTTTGTGATGGGCTGGCTGGCCTCGCGCTTTGATCTGCGCCAGATGCGCCTGGAAAACCGCCAGGCGCCCAAAGCCTATTTCAAAGGTCTCAATTTCCTGCTGAACGAACAGCAGGACCAGGCCATTGATGCTTTCATTGAGGCGGTACAAAACGACCCGGACACCTCAGAGCTGCATTTCGCGCTGGGTAATCTTTTCCGCCGTCGCGGTGAATACGAGCGCGCCGTGCGCGTGCACCAACATTTACTCTCACGCGGCGATATCAGTGCCGATGACCGCTACCGCGCGCAACACGGCCTGGCGCTGGACTACCTCAAAGCCGGTCTGCTCGACCGCGCTGAGACCGCCTTGCTGGCGCTAGAGGGGACGCGCTTTGAAGCGCAAGCGCGCCTGGCTTTGCTGGCCAATTACGAACGCTCACGCGACTGGTTGGGCGCAGCCCAAGTGGCCGCCAAACTCGAAGCCGCCGGCCAAGGCAGTTTCGCCGGAAGGCTGGCCCACTACCTCTGCGAGCAAGCAGCTGCGCTCGTAGCCAAAGGAGACGTCGACGCGGCTCGGGACCTGCTCCAGCAAGCAACTGTTAGCGCGCCGCACAGTCCGCGTGCTCGTATGGAACTGGCGCGCCTGTGCGAAAGCGCAGGCGACCCGGGCCAGGCGCTGGATTTATTGGAACAAGCGGCCCGGGCCGCGCCCGAATCCATAGCCCTGATGGCGCCCATGATCACGCTATGCGCCTTGGCCAGTGGGCGTGGCGCGGCCATTTCGGCGCTGATGCAAGAAGCCTACGCGCACGCGCCTTCGCTGGACGTGCTCGATGCCATCGTGCAATTAGAAAATGCCCAACACGGCCCGCAGCACGATGCCCGAAGCTGGTATGTGCGACACCTGGAAAAACAGGCCTCGCTGGTAGCAGCGGCCCAATGGATTGCCGGCGAAAAGCTGGAAAATGAACAATTCCATCCGCAAGTGCAGCGGGCGCTGGACCAGGCCGTCAAGCCCCTCAAGCGCTACCGCTGCGCCGCTTGCGGCTTTGAAGCCCAACACCATTTTTGGCACTGCCCAGGCTGCCAGGCCTGGGACAGCTACCCGCCACGCCGCGTGGAAGAACTATGAGCCCTGATGCATTAAGCCCCCTATCTGCCGCCCGTATTGGCGCCGCCCGCGTCTTGGTCGTCGGCGATGTGATGTTAGACCGCTACTGGTACGGCGCGGTGGACCGTATTTCGCCTGAAGCGCCGGTGCCGGTGGTGCGCGTCACCCGCGAAGAGGAACGCGGCGGCGGTGCCGCCAACGTCGCTTTGAACGTGGCCGCATTGGGTGCCCAGGTCACCTTGCTCACGGTAGTGGGCGAAGACGAAGCCAGCCACAAACTGGAAAAGCTGCTGGCGCAAACCGGCGTAAAAACCGAGTTGCGACGCGACGCGGGGCTCAAGACCACCGTCAAGCTGCGCATCATCGGACGCCAGCAGCAATTGATACGGCTGGACTTTGAGAACACGCCCGACCAGGAAATCCTGGCCAGCCAGACCGCGCGCTTTGATGAACTGCTGTCCGCCCATGATGCCGTGCTGTTTTCGGACTACGGCAAAGGCGGTCTGGCGCATGTCAGCGATATGATTGCCAAGGCCCGCGCCATGGGCAAACCGGTACTGATAGACCCCAAGGGCAGCGACTACTCCCGCTACCAAGGCGCCACCGTCATCACGCCCAACCGCGCCGAGTTGCAAGAGGTAGTGGATGCCTGGCAAAACGAAGAACAGTTATTGGCCAAAGCCCAAAGCCTGCGCAAGCAGCTAGGCCTGGCCGGGCTCTTACTGACCCGCAGCGAAGAAGGCATGAGTTTGTTTGAAGACAGCGGGGCCAGCCATGTGAGCGCGCAGGCGCGCGAAGTGTTTGACGTGACCGGCGCGGGCGACACCGTGATCGCCACCATGGCGGTACTGCTAGGGGCCGGGATGACGCTGCAGCAAGCCCTGCCCTGGGCCAACCGCGCAGGCGGTGTGGTTGTGGGTAAATTTGGTACGGCCACTGTACGCTTCGAGGAGTTGATCGCATGACCCGTGTAGTAGTCACAGGCGCCGCTGGCTTTATCGGCAGCAACATCATCGCCGGCCTCAACGCGCGCGGCATAGAAGACATCATCGCCGTAGACGACCTGCGCGACGGCAATAAATTTCGCAATCTGGCAGAGCGCCGCATCGCCGATTACGTGGACGCGGCTGATTTTTACCGCGACTTTGCAGCAGGCCACTTCGGCGCTGTGGAAACCGTTTTCCATGAAGGCGCCTGCAGCGACACCATGGAGAGCGACGGGCAGTACATGATGCGCAACAACTACCGTCTGTCGCTGCAATTATTTGAAGCCGCACAGGCGCAGGGCACACGCCTTTTATACGCCTCGTCGGCTGCCACCTATGGCGGCTCGGAGCGATTTCGGGAGGATCCTGCCTGCGAAGCGCCGCTCAATGTCTATGGCTATTCCAAACTGCTGTTTGACCAAGTGATGCGCCGGCGCCTGGGCGCGCAACTGCAAAACGCCAAAGTACAGGTAGCCGGGTTTCGTTACTTCAATGTGTATGGCCCGCATGAGCAGCACAAAGGCCGCATGGCTAGCGTGGCCTACCACCAGTTTCACCAATTCAAAAAAGAAGGGGCTGTCAAATTATTCGCCGACTACGGCGGCTATGCGGCAGGCGCGCAAATGCGGGACTTTGTGTTGGTCGATGACGTAGTCGCAGTGAACCTCTGGTTCTTTGACCATCCCGAAAAAAACGGTATTTTTAACCTCGGCTCCGGGCGCGCGCAAAGCTTTAACGAGGTGGCCTGTGCCGTGGTCAATACCTTACGCGCGCAGGCGGGGCACGCGCCCATGGCCTTGCAAGACATCGTGGCGAACGGCTTGTTGCAGTACATCGCTTTCCCAGATGCATTGCGCGGCAAATACCAGTGCTTTACCGAAGCGGATTTGGGCGCCTTGCGCGGCGCTGGCTGCGCGCATGCCTTTGCGGATGTGCAAACCGGCGTGTCCCGCTACGTGCAATGGCTGGCGCAAACGCAGTAAGCCCATGCGCAGCGCACCGGCCTTCAGCTTGCGCGCCACTTCCCTGTGGCTGGGTTCGGCCTGCCTTAGCGTGTGCCTGGCCACCGAAATCAACCAGGCCACCGAGGCCGAACTCGACAGCGTTAAAGGCCTGGGCCCGGCCAGTACCGCCCGCATCCTCGAGGCCCGCGCACAAGGCCTGTTCAAGGACTGGGCAGACCTGATGCGCCGCGTCAAAGGCATCAAACCGGCGCAGGCTGCCAAGCTGTCGGAAGCAGGTTTGCGTGTCAATGGCAAGAACCTGGCGGGCGAGGATGCGCCTTAAGCCCCAGTGATAGCGCGCCGCTGCGCCACAATAGCGCTATGAACCCCGTCATCCCTATTTGCCTGGGCGCCTGCGCTGGCGCTTTGGCCCGTTGGCAACTCGGGCTCTGGCTCAACCCTAGCGTGCTGCCCGGCACTGCCCTGCCCTTAGGTACCTTGGCCGCCAACCTGATGGGCGGCTACCTGGTCGGCGTCGCGGTTGCCTTATTCCAAGCCATGCCCGAGTTGGACCCAGCCTGGCGCCTGGCCTTGATCACCGGCTTCTTGGGCGCATTAACCACCTTCTCCAGCTTTTCTGCTGAAGTGGTCGCCATGCTGGGCCAGGGCCGCTACGCGCTGGCACTGGGTACTGCCGCGCTGCATTTACTGGGCTCGCTGCTGCTGACCATCGCCGGGATGCGCACGGTGGAATATTTTCTCGCCTCCGCCGCCTAAGCGCTGCCTTACCTAAGCCGCCTCGCTTAGCTGGCTTGGAGGCTCACTGCGAAATCCGGGCGGCCATCAGCACCTACAAAGGCAAGACCTGTGTCATATCAGGGCGCTCTAACCATTGCGCAAACTCATCGGCCATTTGCCGGGCGGCTGACGTTGCGCCATTCCAGGCCTGCATGCGGCCTACCAGGTCATTACCGTAGTGCGTGAAGTCATTGCGGTCGGGCAATTTGCCATTAGGCAAGGTGCGCACCCACTCGGGGTTGGGCGCTAACACCACCATCGCGTCCAAAAACGCGCTGCTGGCATGGCGCCATTTCCAGGGCTTGTCCAGCCATCCGGGTACCACGGCTTTTTGGAAATGCGGGTACACAACCAGACCCTCCCCTGCAGCCCAGGCGCCATCGCTGGCTGCCCCGCTGTAGTTCAGGTGCAAGTGGTAATCGGTGATGCCGCCATCCCAGTAGGCGCCGGGCGGTGCGCCTGCAATACCGTGCACCGCTTGCAAGAAAAAGGGAATCGAGCAACTCGCTTGCAAAGCCTGCATAAAGTTGTCTTGCACCAGCGGCACCGCACGGGTGCGAAAGTCGGTGCAGGCAAAGGGCAAGTGGCCTGGCTGCGAGGAAAAAACCACGCGCTCGAGTGACAGGCCAAGTAGACGGCGATCCAGCGCGTTGGAAGCTATTGCCAGCGCATAGCCCAGCGGCGTAAAAAAAGGGTGTTCACGCTGCAAGAGGCCGCGCCCACGTGAGGCCAGGATATGCAAGCGGTAGCGCGGATGCGTCAAAAGCTCTTGGATGCGCCCGCCGTAAAACAAGTCCAAATTGTCTCGAAACTGCTGGCTCACTAAGGAAGCAGGCACGCGCTTTTGCCCCGGTGCTAATGCATAGTGCTGGCCGATGTAGTCGCGCTCCAGGCGCTCCAGAGCCGGCACCGGGTCTGTCAAACACGCGGTGGCCATGCGCCATGCGCCAATCGAAGCGCCGACCAGGTGCACCGGCTGGGCGCTTTGGGTTAACCATTGGCCGAAAATAAAGCGGTCTAAGGGGCCCAGAATCAAGCCCTTGGGCCCACCGGCCGCAGCCGGGATGACCCGAACGCGGGACGGCTGCAAACCCTGGCGGGCCAACTCTGCCAGGGCCGTCTTTCCGGCATAGAGGTGTAAGGCGCGCATGGTCCTTATTTTCGTAGGCCTTGCAATTGCGACAGAGCGGCGGCCATCGCGCCTTGGGGCGCTGCTTCGCGCGTTGGCGGTGGTTGGTAGCCGCCACGCTGCCCGGAACCCTGGCCCTGGTGCGAACCGGCTTGCGCGCGCGGCGCATCGCCCAAACGCATGCTCAGGCTGATGCGTTTGCGCCCCACATCGACCTCCAGCACCTGCACCTTCACGATTGCGCCGGTTTTCACCACCTCGCGTGCATCGGCCACAAATTTCTGGCTCATTTGGCTGACATGCACCAACCCGTCCTGGTGCACGCCCAAGTCCACAAATGCGCCAAAGGCTGCCACATTGCTGACCGTGCCTTCTAGCACCATGCCTTCACGCAAATCGCCGATGTCTTTCACCCCCTCGGCCAAACGCGCCACCTTGAAATCAGGCCGCGGATCGCGCCCCGGTTTTTCTAATTCCTTAAAAATGTCGCGCACCGTAATAATGCCCACGCCCGCGTTGGCAAACAGCTCGGGTCGCAGGCTTTGCAGCATGTCACTGCGTCCCATAAGCGATTGCACTGGCTGCCCCGTTGTTTCCAAAATACGCTGCACCACCGGGTAACTTTCGGGGTGGATGCCGGTATTGTCCAAAGGGTTTTCGCCGCTGCGTATGCGCAGAAAACCGGCGCATTGCTCAAAGGTTTTGGCACCCAAACCGCTTACCTGCAACAACTGCTGGCGGCTGGCAAAAGCGCCCTGCGACTCGCGCTGCGCCACCACAGCACGCGCCACCGTGTTGGACAGGCCTGATACGCGCGCGAGCAGCGGCACGCTGGCCGTGTTCAGGTCCACGCCAACTGCATTCACGCAATCTTCCACCACCGCATCGAGCGCGCGTGCCAAGGCACTTTGGTTCAGGTCATGCTGGTACTGCCCGACGCCAATTGACTTGGGCTCAATCTTCACCAATTCAGCCAACGGGTCTTGCAAGCGGCGCGCAATACTGGCTGCGCCGCGCAGGCTGACATCCACATCGGGCATTTCCTGGCTGGCGTAAGCGCTCGCGCTATAGACGGAAGCGCCGGCCTCGCTCACCACAATTTTGTCCATGGATGGCGTATCGGGCCGGGCCATGGCTTTGATCAAGTCTGCCGCCAGGGCATCGGTTTCGCGGCTGGCGGTACCGTTGCCGATAGCGATCAGGCTGACGCCGTGCCGGCTGCACAGTGCGCGCAAAGTGTGCAGCGCACCGTCCCAGTCACGGCGCGGCTCGTGGGGAAACACCGTGGCGGTATCGACCAGCTTGCCGGTGGCATCGACCACAGCCACTTTCACACCGGTGCGTATGCCCGGGTCCAGCCCCATCACCACGCGCGGGCCCGCAGGCGCAGCCAGCAGCAGATCGCGCACATTGTCTGCAAACACTTTGATAGCTACTTTTTCCGCGTCTTCGCGCAGTCGCGCAAACAAATCGCGCTCCAGGCTCAGGCTCAGCTTGACGCGCCAGGTCCAGGACACGCACTTGCGCAAGAAATCATCGGCTGCACGTCCCTGGTGGGGCACTTGCAAAAGCAGCGCCAAGCGCGCCTCGGCCATAGACGGTATGCCGGCTTTGGGCGCCACATCAGGCAGCTCCGGGCTGACCAATTTCAGATCCAGGACCTCCAGTGCCCGGCCCCGGAAGGCGGCCAGCGCCCGGTGCGAGGGCACACGCGCCAAAGGTTCGTCATAGTCAAAATAATCGCGGAACTTGGCGACATCGGCGTTCGCTGGGTCTTTGCCTGCAATCAAACGCGCTCGCAGCAGGCCTTGGTCCCACAACCATTCGCGCAAATCTTGCACCACAGTTGGCACTTGCGCCCAGCGTTCGCTGAGCAAATCACGCACGCCATCGAGCACAGCGACCACAGTAGAAAAATCCGGTAACTTGTCTTCGCCTTCTTGCGGCTCCTGCCAGGGTAGGACATAGGCAGCGGCAGCATCCTGCGGCACCAGGTCATGATCGGCCAGCAAGGCGTCTGCCAGGGGCTCCAAGCCCGCCTCGCAGGCCAACTGGCCTTTGGTGCGGCGCTTGAGTTTGAAGGGCAGATAAATGTCCTCCAATTCCTGCTTGGTAGTAGCCGCTTGGACCAGTGCGGCCAAAGCCGGCGTCCATTTGCCCTGCTCTTCAATGGCGCGCTGCACCACTTCGCGGCGTTGCTGCAACTCGCGCAAATAAGCCAGGCGCGCTTCGAGCTCGCGCAACTGGATATCGTCCAAGCCATCGGTGACTTCTTTGCGGTAGCGTGCAATAAAAGGCACGCTGGCGCCGCCGTCTAGCAGGGCCACTGCGGCCTCTACCTGCGCTGGTCGGACGCGGATTTCCTGCGCGAGTTGCGCAATGATGTGGTGCATGGGGAAAATCTAAGGAAAATGCGGGCTGGGATAACAATGCGCTTAGCGGCACTGAAGTGCCCAAGATGCGGGGCTTGCAATGCAAGCGCCGTGATTATGCCGCCCGACGGATGCTGCCAGCGCCGCCAGCCAATGGCACCAGAAGCAAGCAAGACGCACGAGCGCCACGCAAAGCCACCCGATACAATCGAGCTTGACGGGCCTCCCCGCATGGTGAAGCGGCCAACCGGGTCAGGTGGGGAACCAAGCAGCCCTAACTGTGGAGCCAGTGCCGGGGTCAGGCTCGTCAACCTTATCAGCCCTTTTGACCTAAATAGCGCATCACGCCTTGTGCTGCCGCACGGCCCGTGGCCAGGCAAGCGGTGAGCAAATAGCCGCCAGTGGGCGCCTCCCAATCGAGCATTTCTCCGGCGCAAAAAACACCGGGCAGGTGCTCCAGCATCAAATCGGGCGTCAGCACTTCAAACAAGACCCCACCCGCGCTGCTAATCGCCTCGTCCAGGGGACGCGCTGCCTGCAAGCGGATGGGTAAAGCTTTGATCGCAGCCGCTAGAGCACCGGGCTGGGCCAAAGCGTCTGCGCCCAAACATTCGCGCAACAAAGCGGCCTTGATGCCGTCCAAATGCAAACGGCTTTTCAGATGGCTGGACAGCGAGCGCGAACCGCGCGGATGCGCCACTTCGGCCAACACGCGCTCTGCGGACAAAGCCGGCAGCAAGTCCAGGTAAAACGTCGCTTCGCCATGGCGCGCCAATGCCTCGCGCAACAGGGCCGAAGCCGCATACACCAAGCTGCCTTCGAGGCCAGTAGCGGTCGCCACAAACTCCCCTTTACGGTCAAACAACGGCGGGCTACCCGGCGCGCCAGGAATGCGTATTGCCACCGACTTCAAAGGCTGGCCGGCAAAGCGCTCCGAAAAATACGGACTCCAAGCGCCTGCCACATCAAAGCCGCAATTGGAGGGCAGCAAAGGTGCCACGGCTACGCCGCGTGCTGCCAGCAAGGGCACCCAGGCACCATCCGAACCCAAGCGCCTCCAACTGCCGCCGCCCAGCGCCAGCAGGACTGCCTTGGCGCGTACCCGCCGCTCACCCTGCGCACTGATAAAACGCAGACATCCGCCATCGTCCCAACCGATCCAGCGGTGACGCATAAAAAACTGCACCGGCGCCCCCGACTGCGGGTGGCGCAAGCGCTGCAACCACGCGCGCAGCAAGGGCGCGGCCTTCATGTCGGCAGGAAACACGCGCCCGGAGGAGCCGACAAAAGTGCCTATGCCCAAATCCTGCGCCCAGCGGCGCACACCTGCCGCGTCCATAACGCCCAGCGCGGCGCTGATCGCTTCGCGCCTTTCCCCGTAACGGCCTGCAAATACGTCGGCACCTTCGGCGTGGGTCAGGTTCAGGCCACCGCGCCCGGCCAGTAAAAATTTGCGGCCCACCGAGGCCATGGCATCAAACACATGCACCGGCACTCCGGCCTGCGACAAGACCTGTGCCGCCATCAAGCCTGCCGGCCCGCCGCCGATGATGGCGACCTCGCATTCCTCTATTTCCTGTATTGGAATGGGGTCACTGTCCACGCCGGTCATGGCACATCCCCAAGCGAGACCGGCTCTATCAATTGCCCGGTGGCGCTTAAAAATGCCGCGCGCACCGGTTTGCCGGGGTAGGCCAATTGCACGGCCGCGCAGTAAGTCGCCAATTGGGCACACAAGGCCGGATCCAAGTGCGGCTGCGCCGCACTTTTATAGTCCAGCACCCACCAATGGCCTGTGTCCTTGCGTTGCACCAAGCGGTCCATGCGCAGATTACGGCCACGGTAATACATGCTGATTTCGTTGCCTTCCCAAAGCAAGCACTTTTCATCCCAGGCCCAGGCACCCTCTCCTTGCACAATCGCTTGGGCAGCTTGGGCGGCGCGCGCCATCTGTGCTTCATCCAGCACCAACTGGTGTTGCGCCAGACGCCAAGCATGCGTGCCCCAGAGCCCACCCCCATCGCCCCGACCGGGCACATAGTGTTCTAGCAAGCAGTGCATAGCTTGGCCTATGCGCGCGTCCAGGTCCTCGCCCGCATCAGCAGGGGCCAGTGCAGGAACAAGATCACTTGCTAGGCGCATTGCGTCTGGCAGCACAGGCACATCCAGCACCTGGCCGTCTGCCCATCCACCTTGCGGGACCGGACCGGCAGCCAGCGTTTCCGGCACGGGCTGGGCGTCCAGCGCATGGGCTTGCAATTGCTTCCACCAACTTTTGGCATGGTCGCGGTGCGGCTGCATCGAAGAAAAAACCAAGGCTTGTTTGGCCCGTGTCAGTGCCACGTACAAAGCATTGTGTTCTTCGCGCTCGCGCGCAGCCATTTCCTCTGCCAACAAATCCTCGCAACACGGCGGTGGTGCGGACTCGCTGGCCAAAAACACAAAGCGGCGCGGAAAATCGTCCTGCCCCGGCCACTGGACTAAAACACCCATGCTCGCCGATGTGGGGCTTTCGCTGTCACAGTCCAGCATCAGCACCCAGGGCGCCTCCAACCCCTTTGCGCCGTGCACCGTAAGCAGTTGCACCGCTTCGGGCGCGGCCACCTGGGGCGCGGTATAGCCGCCGGCACGCAGGGCGCGCACAAAACCATAGGCCGTCAAAAACCGTCCGCCGTCCACGGCAAGGGCAGCGCCCAAGAGTGCCTGCAAATGCGCCTGTACGCTGGCGGCCTGGGCCAGGGGCACGGTAGCGGTGTAGGCGGCCAGCACATCGGCCTCGCGGTAGATGGCACTTAAGGCATCATGCGGCGGCAGTTGCAGCAACAGGCTTTGCCAGCGGCGCAGTTTTTCCACGATCGGCGTAAATACATGCGCCAGAGCGGGGGGCAGCGGGGTATCACTGAACAAAGCAGGCAGCCAGCCGCTTGTGCTTTGCGCACCGCTGGACTGCAGATGCTGCACCCATTGCACGAGCAGCGCATCGTCCAGTCCAAAAATCGGCGACTTCAAAGCCTGGGCCAAGGACACATCGTGGCGCGGCGACACCAGCGCATCGACCAGTGCCAGCAAGTCCTGCACCCCCGGTATTTCATGCAGTTCTGTTTTCTCTGCAAATTGCGCGGGTATGCGCAAGGCGTCCAGTTCTTGCTTGAGCAAGGCCAGGCGCTCGCGTTTGCGCGCCAGCACCATCACATCAGCGGCTTTCATGGGGCCCATGCCTGCCGCGCCAGCACCCCGTAGCGCATGGGCGAGCCAGCGCGCAGCTTGGCGCGCTTCGAGCACCTTGCGCTTGTCCTGCGGGCTATGGCGCGCCATGGTGAGGGAGTCGCGCCATAGGCTGTCCTCTTGCCCCTCGGGCGCTGCGCCTGGGGGTGGAGTGTCTTTCAAGACCTGGGGCAATTTGAGTAGGCAGCCAGTCGATTCTGAAGCGCTGGTATGCGCCCGAAAACCTTCAAAGCCGCCGTCCGCGGCCAGTGGCGTAAACACGGTATTGACGAGTTGCACCACGCCTTGCGCATTGCGGCGCGTATGGTCGCAGCTCAGGCTAGCGCCACCCAATTGCTCGGTGATAAAACGCTTGGCGTCCTGAAACACTTGGGGCTCAGCACGCCGAAAGCGGTAAATGCTTTGTTTGGGGTCGCCGACTATAAAAATAGAGGGCGCGCGCGCAGCGCCGGCGTAACTGCCAATCCATGCTTCCAAGGTTTTCCATTGCAAGGGGTTGGTATCCTGAAATTCATCGACCAAGAGGTGGCGCACCTGCGCATCCAGGCGCTCGCCAATCCAGGCGCCGCTGCGCGCGTCGGAAAGCAGGCGTTGTGCGGTCAATTCCAGGTCATTCATATCCAGCCACGAGCGCTCACGCTTCAAGTCTGCATAGTCTGCCAACAAGCCGCGCGTCAGGCGGGCCATGCGCTGCTGGTGCAGCCAGGCGCGGTGTTGCAATTGCGCGCGGCGGATGTCGCGCAAGAATTCTTGCGCTGCGTGTATATCGGCCAGACCGCTTAGCTTGTCGCCAAATGAACGTGGTTCGCCGGCTTTGGTCAGCAGCGAATCAAATATTTGATCGGTGTCAGACGTCTGCAAAGCCTGCTGCAATTGCACCCCCTTGGCCGCATAGGTTTTCTGGCTGGCTGCGCCTAGGGCACGTGCGGCTGCGCCCAACAAAGTCTTTGCGATCTCGCCCGCCAATACCTCCAAGGGCTCTTGGTACAGTGCCATCCATGCAAAACGTTGGGCGAGCGTTTGCACCGACACATCGATAACGCCTTGCGCATCGGCCAGGGTAAATTCCACGCGCTTGGCCAGGGCAGCCTCTAAG
>JBBAPY010000016.1:0-21766 GCA_040400635.1 Rhodoferax sp. | reverse complement strand
AAGGAGCAAGGCTTTCCGATGCTTGAACTTGAGGGTTGGAACGGTTTGTTTGCTCCGGCCAAGACCCCCAAAGACATCATCGACCGGCTTAACAAGGAAGTCGTTGCTGCCGTTCGCCACCCCGAAGTAGTCAAGCGCTTGAACGACTTGGGTGCCGAGCCCGGCGGCTCCACGCCGGCCGAGCAGGACGCGATCTTCAAGCGTCAGATGGACCAGTTCCGGGCCATCATCACTGAGATGAAGATCACCGACTGATGCACTGAGCCGCCAGACGGCCTAGGGCGTTGATGGAGCGCCAACTCTATCAGCGGTCACCAAGCGTAAAAAGGCGGTGCACAGACGCTTAAGGTAAAGGCCGCTGAGCCAACCACCACGCCGGGAACTGGGCGCAATCGGCATCGTCTAAGCCCTGTGCCGCTGCGGCGTCCAAGCTCTTGAGGGTTTGCTCGGTCAAAGGCAGTTGGCGCTGCCGGGCCCGTCCTTCGTCCAACATGCTGCGCATGTCTTTGCGCATGGTTGCAAGGCTGACTGTGACCATGCCGCTTTTATCGCCAGCCAAAGCTTGGGCAATCAGCGAACCGCGTACCTTGAGCATGTTCGGACCACCCGACGAATCCGAAAAAATATCGACCACGCGATTGGGGTCCAGGCCCAGCGGCTCAATCAGGGACAGCGCCTCGGACAGAGTTTGCCAATAGACCATCAGCGGCAAATTGATAGCCAACTTCATGACTGATCCAGCACCATGCACGCCCACATGTTCAATGCGCTTGCATAGCTGCTGAAGCACGGGACGGACGCGTTCGAGCGTGGCCGCGTCACCACCGGCAAATCCAATCAGCTTGCCATCTTTTGCCGGGCCGATACTGCCGCCCACGGGGCACTCAAGGTAGGCGGCTGAAGCCTTTTGAGCCAGCAATCCCATCGCCTCCTGCTTGGCCGGCCGTACCGTGCTCATTTCAATGAAAACGCAAGCGCTGTTTGCCGCGAATAAACCGTCGTGGGAGAGATAGACATCATCCAGCGCTTGCTCGTTGGTCACCAGACTGATGACGACGTTGTTGCCAGTGGCCAAGGCTTTGGGCGTGTCAGCCCAGTGCAGCCCGGCGTTCAGCAAAGGCTGGGCGCGGGCCTGTGTGCGGTTCCAGACACTGACCTCGTGTCCAAGAGATGAGAGCCGTGTTGCGATGACGCTACCCATCTTGCCAGTTCCCGCTATACCGATTCTCATGCATGTCTCCTGCGGTCGTTGTAACAATGACTTTACATGAAGTTTCCAACGTGCCGGGAATCAGGGGCTGATGGCAGACCTTGCATTGCCAGATTGCGGTGATCAATAGCGGACATGGGCTTGATTGTGATCCATCGATTGCGATACTCCCTCAGCCTGCCGGCTCCAGAAAAAACCGTTTGATGGGTCCGTGGGTTACATGTTGATTCACAGCGAGTTGACTCACCGGCCTTATTGATGGTGGAGCATACCAAAGCAAAGGGCAAATGGTCTGGCAATAGCGATCCCTGGTCCTAACTAGCCAGAGCTATCCGTTGCAATAGCGACCAGCTTCAAGCAGTTGTGGCAGGTGATGCCTTAGGGAGAAAAATAAGCTGGTGATGCAGCGTGAGACTTCAGCAAGCGCCGTGGGCCTGCCGGGCTAGGGTTTGTATTGAGCCCCATGAACGCTACCGCCCAATCACGCCCGATTTATTGGTTCAACAACAGTGCGGTCTCGCTGTATTGATTTTTAATCGCTCAGCTGCGCTCTACGCTATCGATTTACCCATGGCGCAGGCGCTCGCTGCGACGGACTCGCTGGGGCATCTCTTTGCATCGGTCTGCCTGTGAAACAATGCAACGCATGCCTCATCAGCGACTGACCCATGAAGCCCGACCCACTTGATATCTGCGTCTACGGTGCAGGCGCCATCGGCGGCAGCATCGCGGCGCGGCTGGCGCTGGCTGGTGAGAACCTGAGCGTCATCGCGCGCGGCCCGCATGGCGCAGCCATCGCCGCCAACGGTCTGACCCTGGTCGCCGGGCCCGAGCACAACGCCGTGCGCAACACCGTGCGCATCCCCTGCTTCGACACCGCTTCGCCAATAGCGCCCCAGAACGTGGTGGTAGTCGCCGTCAAAGGCCCTGCCCTGCCGTCCATCGCTGCCGCGCTGCCCAGCCTGCTCAAGCCTGATGGGTTGCTGGTGTTCGCGATGAACGGCATTCCATGGTGGTTCGACCAAGGCATGCCGGTGCAACTGCCCGACTGGCTGCGCGCGCTGATCGACCCGGACCGACTGCTGGAGCGCACGCTGGCG
This sequence comes from Rhodoferax sp., assembly GCA_040400635.1. Classification (GTDB taxonomy): domain Bacteria; phylum Pseudomonadota; class Gammaproteobacteria; order Burkholderiales; family Burkholderiaceae_C; genus Allorhodoferax. The sequence goes on along the minus strand of JBBAPY010000016.1, from coordinate 19,456 downwards.
CCGCAGAGCATCGTGGGCTGTGTCGTGCAATCGTCCAATGAGATCGTGATGCCGGGTGTGGTGATGAACACCACGCCGCAGCGCAACAACCTGATCATGGGCAAGCCGGACGGCACCTGCGACGCCCTGCTCGAGCGCTTCACGGCCCGTTTGTGCGCAGCCGGTTACCAGGCCCGGCTCACCAGCCACATCCGCGACGAGATCTGGACCAAAACGCTGCTGGCGTCCAGCGCCGGCTCGGTCGCTGCATTGACCGGCTGTGCGCTTGACCGCCTGGTGGCAGACCCACAAGCGCGCAGCGTGCTGGCCACCATCATGCACGACGGCACCGCCATTGGCCGTGCACTGGGTCTGCAGGTCAACGAGGACATCGAAGCCCGGCTCGACTTTTACCGCGGTAAGCTGGTCCGGCCATCCATGCTGCAGGACTTAGAGATGGGACGCCCGGCCGAGGTCGAAAACAGCATCCTGGTGTTCGCCGCGCTGGCCAGCGCGCTCGGCCTGGACTTGCCCGTTACCCAGACTGTGACAGCGCTGCTGCGCATGAAAAAGCAATCGGCATGCGCAGCGTCAACCGGCGCGTAAGGCCTGGTCACTTACTCGTCGCGCACCACCACAGCGTCCACGGCCAGGCAACCCTGACCGGCGTCGTACAGAATGACCGGGTTGAGGTCTACGCTATGGATGGCCTGGCCCGGATCGCCAATCAGGCGGCCAAGCGCCAGCAGCGCGTCGCACAAGGCATCCACGTCCATCGCCGCTTCGCCGCGCACACCCATGAACAGGGGCGCGATGCGCAACCGCTGGATGGCGCGCTGAATTTCCGCTCGCGTGGCGTTGGCCATTACCACCTGCACATCGGGTAACTGTTCCACATACTTGCCGCCATCGCCAACTGTCAGCACCAGGCCAAAGGTCGGATCGCGGTGCGCGCCAACGATCATCTCGCGACGCCCTGGCGCCATCTTCGCAACGATCAGGCCATCCAGCGCCACGCCCTGGCGCGCTGCCGCCGCGCTGATGTCGCGCCAGGCCTGGCGCGCCGCTGCCTCGGTGGCGATGTTGAGGCACACCAGACCCACATCGGACTTGTGGGTGATCGCGCCGGTACATCCTTTGATGGCGGCCAGTCCGCCCACAGCGGCCAGCGCAGCCACCACCTCGTCTTCGCTGCGGCACAGCCTGTGCGACACCACCGGTATGCCATGGGCCTGGACCAGCGCCAGGCCCTCGGCTTCGTTGAGCACCTGCTGGCGCTCTGATGGCGGGGTCAGCACAATGGGCGCGGTGCGGCCTGGCCCACGCGCCGTGCGCGCGTTCGCCAAAACCTCATGCATTGTGATGAACTGTTGCAAGGCGGCCACGCCCTCGCTCTCCAGTGTGAACACCGCCAGTCCCGCGTCCTTGAACTTGCCCGCCACCTTGGGCTGTGGCGCCACCACCACCACCGGCTTGCCAGTCGCTTTGGCGAACCCGGCCGCGTCGCGCGCGAACGCGTCCACATCGTAGCCACGCCCGGCGACAGGCACCGAGATCAGGAACACATCGGCACCCGGATCGCGCGCAATGATGGGCAGAATGTCCCCGAACAAACGGCTGTTGCTCAGCAGCGCGGCCGTGATGTCGACCGGGTTCGTGGTCGTAGCAAAGGTTGGCAGCACCTTCCCGAGTTCGACACGGGTCGAGGCCTGCAACTCGTTGATCTGCATCCCTGCGTCGGTAGCGGCGTCGGCTGTCAGCACGCAGGCCGTGCCGGAGTTGCTGATCACCACCAGACGCCGGCCACTCGGCGTCCAGTCTTGCAAATACAGCTCGGCAGCGCGCACCAGATCGGCGACACCGGCCACCCGCTTGAGGCCATGAAATTCGAAAAAGCTGTCCACCACCCGGTCTTCGGTGGCCAGAGAACCAGTGTGCGACAACGAGGCCTTCCGGCCAGCTGGAGTGCGCCCCGACTTGAGCACCAGAACTGGCAGCCCGCGCTCACGGGCCACCGCACCCAGCTCGGCGATGTGGTTGGGGTCCGGAATGCCTTCCAGATACAGCAGCAGCAACTTGATGTCAGGGTCACGCGCCGAGGCCAGCGCCAGCTCGGTCACGGTGACGTCGCACTGGTTGCCAATGGCATTGCAGTAACGCACGCCAATGCCGCGCTCGCGCAACAGCCCGTAAGGCACGGCCGAACCGCCACCGCTTTGCGACACGATAGCGACGGGCCCATCGACCGGCGTGGTCTCAACGAACATGGTAGAGAAGTTGGCGAGCGCGCCATTGTGAAAATTGGCGATGCCCTGGCTGTTGGGGCCGATCAGGCGCATGCCCGTGGCGCGCGCGGCCTCCACCATGCGCCGCTCCTGCGCGCGACCGGCATCGTCAGTCTCGCCGAAGCCGGCCGTCAGGATGACAGCCACGCGGGTGCCATGCCGCGCGCAGGCCTTGACAGCCGCCTCGGCCTGGTCGCCTGGCACCGCGATGACCACCAGTTCAGCCACCTCGGGCAGGGATTCAAAGTCCGGATAGGTCTTGACGCCTTGGGTTTCGGCGCGCGTGGGGTTGATCGGAAGGATGGTTCCCTTGAAGCCAAAGCGCTTGAGGTACTGCAGGCAGCGCCCGCCGAGTTTGTCCTCGTTTTCGGAAGCTCCGACGATGGCGATGGACCTCGGGTTGATTGCATAACTCAGATCGGCACCGAGCTTGGCATAGGGGTCGTTATGGAGGTTGGATGTCATTTTTTCTGTTGTCCCTGGGTTGAGGATGCGACGGGCTCTGCACGCGGAATCAGACGCTCGCCCAGGCGATGCCAGCCAATGTTGACGGCGTCGCCAATGGCCAGCCCAGGCACGCCATGGGCCAGGATACGGATCCCCTCTTGCAGATCGACCAGCACCATCGCGTAGGGCGCAATGGCTTTCCACTCCGGCGAGGGCGCGCGCACCACAGTGGTGGCCGCGTACACCGTGCCCTGGCCGGCAGACCGGCGTACGGCCACTGGCGTGGCGCCACAGCGCGGGCAAAAGCCGCGCCGGAAATAAGTGGCCTTGCCGCAGGCACCACAGTGTTCATACAGTATGGCTTCCTGGCCATCCACCCAGTCGAGTGGTGCAGGCTCAGGGGACGCGCCGGATTGCTGAGGGTTCGCGGCGTTGCTCATTGGACTCGCTCCATGATCAGGCTGACATGAGAAGACATGGTCCCGCCGTCGCCATGCAGCATGGCAACAGACGGTGTACCCGGGATCTGGCGCGAGCCAGCGCGCCGCGTGAGTTGCACGTGGGTTTCAGCCAGGTGGGCCATGGCACCAGCCACACCGCAATGGCCATAAGACAACAATCCGCCATGGGTATTGAGCGGCATCGCGCCGTCGCTGGAAAAGTGCCCGCTTGCCGCCGCCGCGCCGGCCTGACCGCGTTCGCACAAACCCACCTCTTCGAGCAGAATCGCCAGCGTGATGGTGAAGCTGTCGTAGAACGCGGCATAGCCAATGTCTGACAAGGCCACGCCAGCTTGGGCCATCGCACGGGCCATCGAGGCCTTGGCGCCAAAATGCGCCAGATCCTCGGCCCCGGTCACATGCTGATGGGTGTGCATCTGCGAGCAGCCGCGAATGCGCAATGCATGGGCAGACACTGGCTCGCGGCTGACGATGAAAGCCGCGCCACCATCGGAGATCGGGCAGCAGTCCATGAGTTTGAGCGGTGGCGCAATCGGCGCCGATTGCAGCACATCCTCCACCCGGATCGGGTCACGCAACTGCGCGCCCGGATGGCCGCTGGCATGCTGGCGCATCAACACCGCCAGCTGCGCCATGTCGGTCTCGGTCAATCCGTACTCGTGCATGTAGCGCGAAGCCACCAGCCCGTAGTAGGCCGGCACCGTAGGGCCGAGCGGCACCTCGTAACGCGCATGGCCGGCCTGCGCCAGCGTCTGCATGGTCATGTCGCGCGACTGGCCGCTGAGTCGGTTCTCCCCCGCAACCACCAGCAGGTTGTCGGCCGCACCTGAGTCCACCACCAAGTGCGCCAGCATGATCATCGCAAAGCCGGTCGCGCCGCCAACCTGCGCTGCATGGGCGTAGCGCGGCTGCAGACCGAAATGCTCGGCGAACAAGGTCGACAACATGATGTGCGGCATGGTGGTCGAATAGCCGCAGATCAGGCCATCTACTTGTTGCCGCACCAGGCCTGCATCGGCCAGCGCGGCGCTGGCCGCGTCAGTCATCAGCGACAGCGTGTTCTTGCTCTCGTGGCGGCCAAAGGTCGTCAACCCGACTCCGGTTACATAAGACATGACTCTCCTTGATGACAGCGTTGCTGATGGGCCTACTGTTTGGGAATGCGCGCGCCGCGCGCGACGGTTTCCCACTTGGCAATCTCGCTGCGCACGAACTCGTCGGCGTACTTCGATCCACGTTGGCCCGGCGCAGGCACATCAGTGCCCAGCTTGGCCATGCGCTGCTGCACCTCCGGGCTTTCCAGCGCCATGGACAGTGCGCGGCTGAGCCGGTCGATCAACGGTGCCGGCGTTCCCCGGGGCGCGAACAGCGCCACCCAGGCGGCCCCCTGCAATGTCGGCATCTGTTGCTCGGCCGTGGTCAGCACATCGGGCATGGACGAAGCCCGCTGGTCGCCCAGCACGGCAATGGCGCGTATCTGCCCCGCCTGATGTGGTCCGGTCGATGAAGGCGGCGCATCGCAGGCGCCGTCAATCTGTCCCCCCATCAGGTCAGCCATCAATGGGCCAGCGCCACGGTAGGGCACCATGGTGATGTCGATGTTGGCGACCTGCTTGAACAATTCGCATTGCAGGTGCACCGAGCTGCCCACGCCGGGATGACCAAATGACAGCTTGCCAGGGTTGGCCTTGGCAAAGGCCACCAGTTCCTGCAAGCTCTTGACTGGCAAATCCTTCTTGACCACGATCAGCGCCGGAATGATGGCCATCAGGCCGATCTGCGCAAAGTCATCAGCTTTATACGGCAGCTTCTCATAAACGCTGTAGGCGGCGGCGTTGGAGCCTGAACTGCCGGCCACCAATGTGTAGCCATCAGGTGCAGACTGCGCTGTCCGCGCGGCACCAATGGTGCCACCGGCGCCTGCCAGCGTACTGATGACGATGGGCTGGCCCAGCGTCTGACTCATGTGGGTGACCACAAGACGCGTCAGCACATCCACCGACCCGCCGGTGGCAAACGGCGAGATCACCGTGACGGGCTTGGTAGGCCAGGCGCCTTGGGCCGCCGCGCCGCCACTACAGAGCAGCGCGGTAGCGGCAAGAGTGGCGAGCGCGACAAGCCGCGCTGGCAAAAATCGATGTGCATTCAACAACATGGTGAGTTTCTTTTAAGTGTCGTGGTTTATGGATGGGGCAGCCAGCCCAGTTCCTGGAAGCGCTGGAACCATTTGCGCAGCATGTCTTCGGTATCCACGCAGTCGTGAAATCCGGCCTGACGAATCTTGATGGTGCTGACCAGCGACGCCGGTATCGGAGCGGGCTTTCCGGTGGCGAACTGAAAGTCCGCATAGGTGAAGCCTTGGCCAACAAACTCTTTGAAGCTGGCCGGCGACCGCAGCCCGTGTTTACGTACGATAGCTGCCCACTCGGCTTCCCGCGGCGGCATGGTTTGCGCCAGAAAGGCCGGCTTGGGCTCGCCGACTTCCATGCCCAGCGTGTCGGCAATGACCGGCCAGACGTTATGCCAAACAAACTCGTCGCCATTGGCCAGATTGAAAATCTCGTTGCGGCTGGCTGGCGATGTAGCTGCCCACGCACAGGCACGGGCGATCAGGTCGGCATCGACAGCCTGGTAGACACGCGGCGGGCCACCCGGAAAGGACAGCGGCATGCCCCGCTCGCGGAGCAGTGCCGCATACACGCCGATGGCTGGCAGAGGATTCATGTTACTGCCAAGCCCATCACCGAATACCAGTCGAGGGCGCAGCACCGTCCAATACCAGCCGCAGTGCGGCTGTCGCTCACGCAGAAAGTCCTCCTGCAGCCAGTAGAAATTCTCGTGTGGATGGCGCGGCCAGCGCTCCTTGGCCGGGATCCTGATGTCTGGCTCGATGTGGATGCCGTAGGCCTTGCCGCCTTGCAAGATCGTGATGTGGCGTAGACCCCGGGCGCAGGCCTCCAGAGGCTCCACCACGTTTCGTAGCATGTTCAGGTTGGTCTGCATCTGTTCATGGTCGACCCAGCCACCCACCAGGCCCGGCTTCTCGTAGACCGCTGCGTAGACCACATGGCTAACGTCGCGCAAGGCGCCAAAGGCTGCTGCACAGGCAGCGCGATCGGTCAGGTCAACGGCAATGTGGTCGTGGTCGGGAACATTTACCGGCCGGCGGCGTGATACCGCCACAGCACGCCAACCGTCCAGCCTGGCAAAGTGACGCAAAACCGCTTGTCCCACCACGCCCGAGGCGCCAACCACGAGAACCTGGTCATGCGTCGGCATCGGCAACCTCGGCGGCTTTCACCGTGCTTGCCACGAAGGGCGACGCACGCCAGCGCAGACTGTCTTGTATCAGTTGCGCCTCGCTACGCAACAGGTTGGCCAGCATGTCCTGGCGCGTTACCAGACGGGTCGACAACGCAGTCGAGCTGAGCGCCGCAATCGGGCGGTTGTGTTCATCCAGAATCGGCACGGCAATGCCTCCAGTGCCCTCGCACACCACATTGGAGACCAACACATAGCCGCGCTGCCGAGCGGCACGTATCTCACGCAGAATGAGATCGGCGTTTACAAGCGGAAAGCGTTCCAGCGCCTTGCGGTTGAGCGCCATGATGTGCGCTATCTCCTCATCCGGCAACCATCCCAGAATCGCCAGTGCCCCGCTACCTACGCCCAGCGGCAGGCGACGACCGATGTGCAGGTAATTTGCGCGCAGCGGAAAGCTACCCTCCTCGCGAGCAATACAAACCGCGTGACTGCCACAGGAAATAGACAAACAGGCGACGTCACCAGATATCTCGGCGAGCCGCACCAGGCTCTCGCGTGCGCACTCGGGAAACTGCGTGCGCCGCGGCACGGCAGCTCGCATCACTAGCGCCTCATTACCCAACGAATAATTTTTGTCATCGGGGCTGCGGTTGACAAAACCTTCGTCAATCAACGTGCCCAGCAGACGCAGCGCCGTGGCCTTGTTGATGCTAGTAGTGCCAACAATATTTGACAAACGATGCGGCCCCGGTTCGGACAGCGTAGCTAAAATACGACAGGCTTTTTGCACCGAACTCAAACCGGAAGAAGTCGAAGTGTTCATCACGTACTCCTGCAAGCAGACAACATTGAACCGCCAATCGCACACGCGCTGGCATCACACCGTCGCGATGGGTGTCACTGGTGAACCCACAGCACCCGGCAAGCGCAGTGGCGGCGCGGTGAGCAAAAAACGCGAGCGCTTGTGCGCACGCAACCAGTTCGCTAGCGGCGTCAGACACCACAGCTCACCCAGGTGCACACCCAGCTTGAAAAGACACAGCTCATGCAGCGGCACCATGGCGCAGTTGCCCACACCCTCCGCGGACGGCATGCCTTCCACGGCGTAGTTGTCCGCGACCAGCACCGACAGCTGGCTTTCCGTCACCCATTTGAGCAGTCGCTCGTCGCGCCCGTCCAGTACCGTACAACTGTTCTCCAGCCGGTGCGGGTCGGGCTGGCGCTTCATGTCCATGATCATCTGGCCAAAGCCCGTATGCAGGCATACCATGTCGCCCGGCTCCACCGTGACCTTGTCGGCCTCTATCACCCGCATCAGCTTATCGTAGCCGACGTAGGTGTGCGCATCGCCGAAGTGGGCATGCAGATCAATCATTACGCCACGGCCCTGCACGCAGGCGGCCGCCATGTTCTCGATGCCCAGTGCGCGGGCGTAGACCGTGTTCTTGGCCGGCACATTGCCCACGGCGCCGGCATCGCTCACGTCGCTCGGGCCTTCGACGTCATAGCCGGGTCTGAAGCCGTTGTAATAGCGCGGCTCGGGCGTGCCGTCGCCGTCGGCATCAAACAGCTGGCCGACGTGGCACAGCGCGTCCCACTGGGTCGAATATTGGGTGTGCAGAATGACCGCATCATCACTGAGCAGATCAGTAAAAAGCGGGTTATCGTCGGCTAGGCGGTAGTTGTAATTGACCTTGCCATTGCGCACTGTTGGGCGGAGCACTGGCGGATGGCGGCGCGGGTTCAGCAGGTTGCCGCCGGGATAGTCCAGTGGCAGGCTCAGGCAAAACGTCAGGCCCTCATGCACCTCGGCCACACCCTCGCGCACACGCTGCGGCGTCAGCAGATTGAGACGACCTATCTGGTCATTGGGGCCGAAGTCACCCCAGTTCGATCCCGGCGGGCGGTGCTTCCAGCGCGTGCTCGCGGTAGGTTTCGGAGTCACGGCAGTAGTCATGGAAAGTACTTTCTCGGCAAATTGTTAATGGGTTGCAGCGTTGCGACCAAGGTAAACGCGGCTGAGCGCATCGCTGGCGAGAATTTCATCCGCATGGCCGGCGTCGGCGATGCGGCCGGTCTCGATTAAGTAGCCATAGTCGGCAAAACGCAGCGCGGTCTCGACCATTTGCTCGACCAGCAAGATGGCCATACCCTCGCGGCACAACGCGGCTACAGCTTCGAGAATTCGCAAAATAACCAGGGGTGCAAGACCCGCCGACGGCTCATCAAGTACCAACAGGCGCGGCTGCGCGATCACGCCGGTGGCGACCGCAAGAATTTGCTGCTGGCCTCCGGACAGGCGCGAGGCCAGATGGTCACGCTTTTGGGCCAATTCGGGGAACAAGGTGTAGATGCGGTCGAGGCCAGAGCGGTCGCCACGCTTAGGGGTAGCCCAGGTCCCCAGCAAGAGATTCTCTTCCACTGTCAGAGCTTGAAAAACACGGTGTCCTTCCAGCACATGAACCAAACCCGCCTCTACGAGGTGCATCGACTTGGCCTGGCTCACGTCTTCGCCGTAGAACTCGATCTGACCAGCGCGTTTGGGAATCAGCGCCGAAACGGCACGCAAGGTGGTGCTTTTTCCTGCGCCATTGCGCCCCAAAATGACGACAAATTCACCGGCACACACCTCGAACGAAACGCCGTGAACCACTTCAGCCTTGCCGTAACCGACCACCAGGTCTTTAACGCGCAAGACCACATCGCCATTGCGCACCTTCCCGGGTATGAGGGCACTGTTGGCCGGTTCAGACTTCATGGCTTCAAGTTCCAAGGTAGACCCTCACGACTTCTTTGTTGTTGCGCACTTCCTCTGGGGTACCACTGGCGATGACACGGCCAAAGTCGATGGCAGTGACGCGGTCACAGACACGGAACACAAAATCAGTATGGTGTTCCACCAACAGGACACCGATACCGCAGGACTTGATGGCGATCAGCAACTCGCCTAGGCTGTCGATTTCATTACCGGTGAGTCCGCCAGCTGGCTCGTCAAGCAGCACAAATCGCGGCCGCGCAGCCAGCGCCCGGGCAATTTCTAGAAAGCGCTGTTCACCATGCTCCAGTACGTCAGCAAGCTGGTGGATGGCGTGTGCAAGGCCAACACCGGCCAGCAGCTCGCAGGCGCGTTCGGTCAGTTGCCTTTCCTCAGCCCACATGCCCGGCAACGCCAGCATGGTGGTCCACAGGCCTGCACGCGCATCGCGCCAGCCACCGAGCATGACGTTGTCGAGCACCTTCAGTGTGGGCAAGATGCGTGGAGTTTGAAAGGTACGGGCAATACCTGCGTAGGCGCGCCGCTGCACCGACGCAGCGGTCAGGTTTTCGTCCCCCAAATGCAAACTGCCGGCATCGATTGGGTAATAACCGGTCAGCACGTTGAGCATGGTGGTCTTGCCACTGCCATTGGGACCGATCAGGCCCTGAATCTCACCAGGGCGCAATGTCAATGACACGTCGGAGAGCGCCGCGACACCACCAAAATGTTTACTTACTCCAGACGCAGAAAGAACCGTCATGTCAGCGTCTCAGGTTGGTGAATGGCAGCAGCTAGGCGCTTGACATCAGGCACCAGCGGTGGCGCACTGCGCCGGCCGCGCCGGCGCTCCACGTAATTGGAGATGAGACTGCCGAAGCCCTTTGGCACGGTCAACACGACGGCCAGCAGTAACAGCCCATACAGGAGGTTGCCCATCTTGGCCAGAGGCGCCGCAATCTCGGGCAACATGGTCAACAAGGCTGTACCCAGAAACGGACCGATGATATTTCCGCGACCGCCGATGATGATGCAGATGAAGAAAAACATGCCCAACTCAAACAAAAAGGCTTCCGGTGTGATGTAGCTTTGCAGTGACGCGAACAGCGCGCCCGCGATGCCGGCAGTGACGCCGCTGAAGCTGAAAACAACCAGCTTGAGACGGAACACCGGAATACCGACCGCCGTTGCCGCCACCTCGCTGTCGCGTAGCGCAATCAACGCTCTGCCCCGCATGCCACGGCTGATGTTCCAGGCCAGCCATGTGACCACGAGGCCGACACCCGCCACTAGAAAATAGAAACCCTGTGGCGTCTCGAACGGGCGGCCGAACAAGGGAGCCGGCATGCCGGCGCCGCCACCTGTCCAGCGGTTTTGCGCCACCAGCAGTTCCGTAACGATGAGCGAGAACGCTAGCGTGACCATGGCGAAGTAAAAACCAGGTAGCCGCAGCGATGGCAAACCCAGCACCAGGCCGCACAAGCCGCCGATGGCGCCAGCGATTGCCATGGCCAGCAACGGATCCACACCTAGGCGTCCGTTCAAAATGACTAGCGTGTATGCGCCGATGGCCAGCAAGCCCACATGGCCTACTGACAGCTGGCCGGCATAGCCCACCACCAGGTTCAGACCTGCCACAAGAATCCAATAGATACCGATCAGGGTCAGCACATGCAACTGGTACTGGTTGGTCACCAGAAAGGGCAGGGCCAAGCTGAGCAGAGGGGCAGCCCGGGTCACCAGCTTGCGGACTTTGCCTGAAGCGCTTGCACTGGCGGCGGTGGAACGGCCCACCTGGTCCGGTATTGCAGTGCGTTTAGTCATACCGATCGCACCACGCTTTTCCCGAACAGGCCAGCCGGCTTGACCAGCAACACCAACAACAAAATACCGACGGATACGGTCTGCTGGTACTCGGCACCGAAGAAGTAGGTGCCAAAGGCGCTCAGCAGGCCCAGCAGCACTCCGCCGACCAGGGCGCCCAGGTTACTGCCCAGGCCACCAGCGGCCAGTGCGATGAAACCGGACAGGGTAAGCCACATGCCAAGTGCAAAAAATGCATAGGTCAATTGCCCGGCTGCAAAACCCGCTAGGGCACCCAGCGTACCAGCCATGGCAAAGGACAAGGCGCGCACACGCTCGACCGCAATGCCGCGAGCCCGAGCGGCGAACGGGTCTTCCGACACGGCTGTGAACACTCGGCCCAGCATGGTGCGTTTGTAGAACAGTGCCAGCCCGATGGCCACGGCAGCGGCCAGCGCCATCGGTAACCAGTATTTCTGATCCCATGGGCCGGCTGAGAAGTCTTGCGGGATAAGACGCGGAAACGGTTTAGGCTCGGTGCCCCACCACAACGCCATGAGGTGCTGCACGATGGTGCCCAGTGCCAGGGTGCTGAGCACCCACAGGTGGTCATCACCGGACGCCAGCACGCGGCGGATTGCAATGGTCTCAGTCAGCCAGCCGAACACCGCGCCGGCCAGCAAGGTCATTGGCAAAGCGAGCCACCATGTCAGCCCAAGGCCCGTGATCATCCAGGCCCCAAAGACGCCGCCCAGCATTGCCGTGTGGCCTGTGGTCAGCGACAGCACCTTGGAGGTGGAGAACATGATGTTGAAGACCATCGCGACGATGGCATACAAGGCCCCGGTCGCAAGGCCTGTGACAAGCGTGTTCAGCATGGCGTGCCGTCAAATCACTTGGGGGCCAGGCGGAAGTTGCCATCCTTGAAGGTATTAGCAAAGACGATGGCCATGTTGTTATCGGGGAAACCATCGCGTTTGCCGGGCCCGTAGCTCAAGGTGGACAGAACCGCCTTGAAGTCGACCGTGGTCTCTAGCGCCTTCTGGATCGCGGCCGCGTCGGTGGAGCCGGCCTTGCGCAAGCCGTGCTCGGCCAGCTTGACTGCGTCGTAACCCAGCGCGATCCACCAAAACAGAATGTCGATGTCCTTGCCACCCAGCTTCGGACGGATCTTGTCCACCAGCGCCTGCGTACGTTCCGGCAACTTGCCGCTGGCATCAAACGACGTGGAGACATAGCTGGATCCATAGACGTTGTCCCAGTAGCTCGGCTTGTTCAGAAGTTGCTTGATCGGAAGAGCCATCAGGGAAGGGTGACCGATCACCGGAACATCCCAGCCTGCATCGCCGCGCGCATTAAGTAGCCGCGCCAGGACGCCGGTGGCCGCCGACCAGGGCATGATCACATCGGCACCGGCGGCGCGCGCCTTGGCAATCTCGTCCGACAGGTCAGTCTTGTTGGGGTCGATGAGCACGGTGTACACAGGCTTGAGCCCGCGCTTGGCTAAGTCTTCTGTGGCATTACGCACGCTGACCGTTCCGTAGCCGGTGGTGTCGCCTATTAGGGCAACTTTGGTGCGCTTCATGGATTTCACAACGTAATCGTCGGCGGCAGTGATCCATTGGCCGGTCGTATTGATGACGCGAAAGGCGCGTGGGTATTTCACTGGGTCAATGCATTCCTCAACTGCGCTGATAACGATATTGGGCGTGCCCGAGCGCGCCACCAGCGGCACGGTAGCCAGCGCTTCACCCGAGTTGACCGGACCAAGGATAAAGTCCACCTTGTCGGCCAGCACCAGTTGCTGGGCGAAGGTCGCCGCCTTGTTGGGGTCACCCGCCGTGTCGCGTGTCAACAGCTCGATTTTGCGACCGTTGATGCCGCCGGCTGCATTGATCTCGTCGACCGCGAACTGAACGCCGGCGTTGATACCGATGGCCGCAGTGGCCAGGGGCCCGGTCAGCGACGCCATCCATCCGAAACGGATCGGACCGGTTTGCGCCTGAGCCTGGGCCACAAGGCTCATCGATAACATTGCTGCGGCGGCGGCCAGACGTGCTTTGAATTTCATGTTGTCTCCTTTAGGTGGTGAGCTATCTATGTCACTAATTTCATCCTATGCCTCTTTAAAACTTTAAGATAGACCTGCGCGGGCTAAGGGCGAAAGTTGGTTTCATCAGGTGAACCTGTTACAAGGTTTTCTGCGATGGTCACAGTGCGACCAACCCACTCGGTCTGTTCCATGGCGGCAATCAGTGCCGGGTCTTCGCTGATCGCCATCGCGCGCTTGCCGTCCGGTGTGTCCACCAGCACCACTGCCTTGGGGACCTGTCCTCTGCCGTACAGCACGGTGTAGCCCGCTACCGTGGCGTTGCCGCTGAAGTTTTCAACAACCTCAAAGGTAGCCATTGCGCGGGCCACCTGAGAGGTGAGATCAGCGTGAGTAAAGGGACGCTTTGGCTTATCCACCGACCACAGCGCAAAAGCTTGCTTAGTCACCACGCCGGAGACGCAGGACAGCAAGGCGTTGCGACCTCTGCCTTCGCGCAGTAACTCGGCCGCACGACAGGTCGACTGCAGAAAATAGTTGTTGTACGGTCCACCGGCAAAGGGCATACCGCCGGTCACGGTCAGGTCCCGCGTATGGGACAGACCGACTTCAGCTGCATAAGTTTCGACCGCCAGCGGGAAGCAGCTGTAGAGATCGACGAGGTCGATCTGGTCAACCGCCAGGTCGCCCGCCTCAAGCGCCGCGCGGCCGGTGATGCCTGCACCCGGACAACTGACCAGGTCAGCCCGTGCGGACACTGCGACCATGTGGTTGGACTCGATGCTGGCAAGTGGAAACACCCATTTGCTACGGGGAATACCGAGGGCCTCGGCGCGCGCGGCAGAGCAGAACAGCAGCGCCGACGCCTGGTCGACATTCCAGGTTGAGCAGTGGTAGCGGGTGTAGGGAAAGGCCTGCATCGGGTTGCGATCAGACGCCTCACGGATCGCAGCCGCAGACACGGCTGTTTTCTGCCAGGCGTTGGGGTTGTGTGCCGCAATGTCGCTGAAACGGCTCAACAGCGCGGCTAGGCGGTCGCGGTGCTCGGCGATAGACCAACCTTTACTGGCGCGGTAAGCGCTCTCTAAAATGGCGTAGAGACCGACCGGCATCTGGAGACCCGATCGCCTTTCGACCTCGTGGCGCAGCTCGTCCTTGGGCTTCATGTAGACATCGGGCTGGTCGCTCTGCGTCCGTTCAGTCAAAGCACCTTTAGCCATTTGGGCCTTTAAGATTCGGTAGCCCGTATCAGCACCTGCGATCAGTGTGGTGTGGGCCTCGCCGCGCGCAATGCGGGCACAGGCTTCGCCCACCAGTGTCTGCTGCAGGACGCCGGGCGTCGAGAGCACCGTCACCGCCTCGCGGGCCCCGAACTTGCGCGCGATCTCACCGGCCGGGTTGCTGTAACCCCAGCGCCCGCGCGGCACGGCGATGTACTGCAAGCCGGCCAGAACCTGCTCCGATGATGTGTCCGCCCCCGCGCTGGCCACCGCTTCGAGCATCAGGTCCATGGCCTCAGGAGCCTGGGTGTAGTCCTCTTCGTGCCGGGTGACCACGCCAATACCAACCAGGACCGGCGTGCGGTCATCTTCGCTCGCGCTCATGCTGCCGCTCCCTTGACAGGCCGGCCCTGGCTGCTGACCTTGTCAGCGAGCGCCATCGGTGGCAGTAATCTGGCCGCTTCACGCAACTCGGCTTTCTGGATCTTGCCGTTCGCATTGCGCGGCAAGGGCTCCTTGCCGATCACAACGCGCCCCGGAACCTTGTAATCAGCCATGCGCTCAGCGCAGAATGACCGCACCATGGCAGCCTCAATCTGGTCGGAGACAACGTTGAGGAAGGCAATCACACTCTCGCCCAGCATCTCGTCCGGGTGACCAATCACCGCCGCCTCCACCACACCGTCGATCCCAGTGAGCACGCTCTCGACTTCCGCCGGGTAAACCTTGAAGCCACCGCGGTTGATCATGTCCTTCTTCCGGTCGGAGATGCGCACATACCCCTGGGCATCGATCGCACCGATGTCGCCAGACTTCCAGTAACCCCCTGCGAACGACGTTGCATTGGCGTCGGCATTTTGCCAGTAGCCCGGCACGACCATCGGTCCGCTGATCCACAGCTCGCCCTCCTCGCCCGGCGGCAGCTCGCGGCCCTGCTCATCCATGACCCGGATATCGCCACAGGGCACAGTCCGGCCAATGCTCTCGGCGTGGGCCACGCCGTCGCCACGCGGCATCATCGTGGCTGGTGAAGTGGTCTCGGTGGCACCATAGCAATTGCACATCTGTAGACTTGGAAAGGCCTGCGCAAAGCGCTGGATCGTCGGCTCGGGCATGGGCGCACTGCCATAGGCACCAACCCGCCATTCGCCGAGGTCGAAAGACTCCAGGTCCGGCTCCAGCAGACAAAGGCCGTACATCGCTGGCACCATCAGCGCGTGGGTAATCTGCTCGCGCTGCGCCAGCACCAGGAAGTCGCGACGCTTGAACTCGGCCATCCAGATCAGCATGCCGCCAAGTGCCAGAAACGGCAGCACAACGCCACACAGACCGGCGACATGGGACCACGGCACGCACACCAGCGTGCGCTCGTCATGCGTCAGCTGGTGGGCATCCTGCCAGTGCATGCACGAATGAACCACGTTCAGATGCGTCAGCACCGCACCTTTGGGTTTGCCGGTGGTGCCAGAGGTGTAGAGAATGCCAAACGGCGCATGCTCGTCCACCTCGACGGCCGGCAGCGGGGCGCCGCTGCGCTGCGCCAGCATGGTTCGCCACGCCGCGCCACCGCACTCCAGGCGCATGGCGGCGGCCGGTCCCTGCGCCGGCATCTCGGCCGCGAACGCTGGTGTATAGATAATGGCCACCGGCGCAGCATCCTCGAAGATGTAGCTGATCTCTGGCTTCTTCAAGCGCGTGCCCAGCGGCACCAGCACCGCGCCCAGATGAGCGATGGCCAGCACTGAAATCGCTGCCTCAGACTGGTTCGGCAGCATCACTGCGACCCGATCACCCTGGCGCACGCCCCTGGCGGACAGCCCCGAGGCCAGCGCGCTGACGGCCTGCTCGAGTTCGCGGTAGCACATTCGGGACTCGCCATCGACCAGAGCCGGCTTGTCCGGCGATGACGCGAAAACCACCGCCATCATTGCGTTGACGTTCTGGGGTCTCTGCGCGTAGCAGGAGATCACCCGGTCCCCGTGAAATTCCTTGCGTGTCGTGAACATCTGATAGCCTCCGTCGCTCATTCGTACTTGCCGAGTTCGATCTTTCCGATCTGGTTGCGGTGCACTTCGTCTGGACCATCGGCCAGCCGCAACAACCGCGCGGTGGCATAAGCCGCTGCAATGCCGTGGTCGTTGTTGGTACCGCCGCCGCCGAAGGCCTGCATCGTCCAGTCGATCACCTGGCAAGCCATCTTCGGAACGGCCACCTTGATCATCGCGATCTCAGCCTTGGCGACTTTGTTGCCGACGGTATCCATCATGTGCGCCGCATTGAAGGTTAGCAGACGGGACTGCTCGATCAGAATGCGCGCCTCGGCAATGCGCTCGATGGTCACGCCCTGCTGAGAAATCTTCTTGCCAAAGGCCACGCGCGACAGACTGCGCCGGCACATCAGCTCCAGCATGCGCTCGGCAAGTCCCACCAGGCGCATACAGTGGTGGATGCGACCAGGACCCAGGCGCCCCTGCGCAATCTCAAAGCCCCTGCCCTCGCCCAGCAAGATATTCGATACCGGCACCCGCACGTTGGTGAAGGTGACCTCAGAGGCCCGATCTGGCACGCCGTAGAAACCCAGCACCGAGATTGGTCTGACGACCTTGACGCCAGGCGTGTCCATGGGCACCAGCACCATCGACTGCTGTTGATGCCGGTTGGCGTTGTCAGGGTCGGTCTTACCCATAAAGATGATGATCTTGCAGCGCGGATCGGTGGCGTTGGTGGTGTACCACTTGTGGCCATTGATGACATACTCGTCACCGTCGCGCACGATGGAAGACTGGATATTGGTGGCGTCGCTCGACGCAACATCGGGCTCAGTCATCGCAAACGCCGAGCGGATCTTTCCGGCCAGCAGCGGCTCGAGCCATAGCAGCTGATGCTCTGGCGTGCCGTAGCGCTCCAGTACTTCCATGTTGCCAGTGTCCGGCGCCGAGCAGTTGAACACCTCTGGCGCCAGGTGCGAGCGACCCATGATTTCGCACAGCGGCGCGTACTCGAAGTTGGACAGTCCCGCCCCATGCGGCGACGCTGGCAAAAACAGGTTCCATAAACCCGCGGCTTTGGCCTTGAGTTTGAGCTCTTCAACGATTGGATAAATCTTCCAAGGACCGAGCTCTTCGGCCTGCTGGTAGTGCGTTCGCTCATTCGGATAGATGTGCTCGTCCATGAAGGCGCTGAGGCGCGTTTGCAGTTGCCGGACTTTCGGTGCGTAATCAAACATGGTGCGTACTCTGAGGTTCAGGGAGATAGTTTTCCGGTGGGCGATGCGCTGGCCAACAGTTTTTCAACCTGCGTCCAGGCGACATCGGCGATCGTGCGTGCGCGCATGCCGGTGGCCAGCGCCTCGCTGCTCGATGCATTGCCATCGAGCGCGCGGCGCACGATGCCTTGCAAAATAGCAGCCAGGCGGAACATGCTGAAGGCCATGTGAAATTCCCAGTCTGCCGGATCGATGGGATCGCGCCCGGTGCGCTGACAGTAAAGGCGCAGGTAATCCGCCTCACCCGGTATGCCCAGTGCGGCCAGGTGATGTTCGGCCATGCCGCGAAACTGCGCCGACGTCAGGCGCCAGGACATCACGTGGTAAGCCAGATCGGCCAGCGAATGCCCGAGGGTCGACAGCTCCCAGTCCAGCACAGCCAGGATGCGCGGCTCGGTGGGGTGATAAATCAAATTGTCGATGCGCAGGTCGCCATGGACGATGGCCGTGTCGTCACCGGTAGGAATGTGCGCCGGCAGCCATTCGATCAGGCGCTCCATGCTGTCGATGCGCTCGGTCTCTGACGCACGGTACTGCCTTGACCAGCGGGCAATCTGACGGGCCAGGTAGTTGCCCGGCTTGCCGTAGTCGCCAAGGCCGACGGCCTCGTGATCGACGCTGTGCAGCGCGGCCACCACGCGGTTGAATTCGTCCCAGACCTTGCCGCGCTCTGGCGCGGAGAGTCCGGGCAGGGCTGGGTCCATGAACTGGCGACCTTGCACATGGTCCATGACATAAAACGCGGTGCCGATGACGTGGGCGTCGTCGCAGTAGCACCTGGCCCGGGCCACCGGGATCGCGCTGTCCTTCAATGCACTGATGACGCGGTACTCGCGGTCAATCGCATGGGCCGACGGCAGCAGTACACCCTCAGGCTTCTTGCGCAGCACCAGCTTCTGGTCTTTTCCAGCCAGCAGAAAAGTCGGGTTCGACTGGCCGCCGCTGAGCACCGACACCGCGTACGGACCAGCGTAATCGGGAAGATGCGCAACGAGGTAGGCATCGAGTGCCGCGTCGCTAAGTCCTGAAGGGGTGCTCATGGATGGTTCCTGGTGAATGGTTGGGTGATGAGCCCGCGGTCAACTTTTGCACCGCCGCATGCCCGGCGTGCACCGCATCGCCAATACGGCCCACGGAATGCGCGTCGCCGATGAGCTCGCAAGGCACACCCGCCTCGCGTAATTGAGCCAACAGTTCGTCAGCGGGTTCCCGGCCTTGTGCAACGACCAACGAACCGGCGGGCAGGTCGCGGCGCTCTCCGCTGGCCAGTTGCAGCGCCACGCCGTCCTCACGCAACGCCACGATGGTGGCACCCGCAACCACCTCAATCAGCGGATTGGCCACCAGCCGCGACCGCAAATGGCGCCGGTAGATCGGCTCGGCCGAACGTGCCAGCTGGTTCAGGGCGGATCGGGTGATCAGCTTCACCGGCACACCGCGCGCCGCCAGAAATTCGGCGGTTTCGCACCCAGTCTCGCCACCGCCATAAACAATCACCGCCAAGCTGGCACTGGCGCCAAGCGCGTCGGTGGGGACATCACCGGTCAGCACATCGGTGGCATCGTGCACGCTGAGCGCGCCGGCCCCGGTCTCCAGCTGCCAGGGCCGCGCGCGGGTACCGGTGGCCACGACCACCAAGTCTGGCTTGAGGGCCAGCACATCAGCGGCGGTGGCCCGCACACCCATGTGCATGTGCACCCGGCTTTGCGCCAGTCGGTGGCCCAGGTGCTGCCAATACCAGTAGAGCGGCTCCTTGAAAGGCGGTGCCGCAGACACCAACAGGCCGCCACCGATCTCGCCACGCGCCTCAAAGAGGTGGGTGTCTACGCCCCGGAGATCGAATTCAAGCGCCGCGTGGAGTCCCCCGGGGCCAGAGCCGACCACCACCGCGACCTGGCCCGCAATACCATGCGCGGCCGACAGGTCC
>JBBAPY010000015.1:0-21807 GCA_040400635.1 Rhodoferax sp. | reverse complement strand
CCCTGGTGACCCAAAGCCGCTGGGATTTGTGGTTTGCCCAGCAAGCCAAGCACTTAGAAACGGAAGTCGCGCGCTACCGCGAAGCGCTGCAAGAGACCGCAAGCCAAGACCCTGCGCAGATCCCGCAAGACTAAGCATGGGGCAGTTACAAATTTCAAGCGCCGCAGGCGCACTAACGCCCTTGGAGCGCAAGCGTTTGGATATGGTCGCCCACACCCTGGCCGGTCTGCATGAAACCCAGGCACTGCAATTTTTCCGCGACCGCCCCGCGCTCTTGGCCGCCTGCCTGCAACAGCATTACCCGCTGGACTACGCGCTGATGGAAGCCCTGGGCCAAAGCAAAGACTGGCGCATGCTCAGCGCCAGCCGCGAGCTGCAATGGTCAGACGAACTCATTGCCACCTATGCCCAAGAATGGGACTGGGAGCTACTGAGCAAAAACCCCGCCCTGCCCTGGTCCGGCGCGCTGCTCGATCGCTATGTCGAACGCTGGAACTGGCAGTCTTTGTGCACCAACCCTGGTTTGCCCTGGAGCCAGGCGCTGCTGGAACAATTTGTCTATCGCTGGAACTGGGCGGTGCTCAGCCGCAACGCCGAACTGCCGTGGACGGCTGCTTTTGTCGAAGCCAATGCCCACCGCTGGGATTGGACCGCATTGAGCTGGAACACCGGCCTGCCCTGGACCGTGGGCTTGCTGGAGAACTACCGGGAACGTTGGGACTGGACCGGCCTGAGCGCCAATACTTCGCTGCCCGGCGACGCGGCGCTGGTTGAGCGCTTTGCCAATCACTGGCAATGGACTTGGCTGAGCGCCAACCCCAGCTTGCGCTGGAACGACGCACTGATCACGCGCTATGCCGCGCATTGGGATTGGGAGGCCTTAAGCAGCCAAGCGCAATTGCCCTGGAGCCCAGAGTTGATCGCGCGCCATGCCGAACTGTGGGACTGGGGCGCTTTAAGCGCCAACACCCACTTGCCCTGGACGCTGGAACTGCTTGGCGCATGGCAAGACCGCTGGGATGGCGCCGCCCTTTGCCGCAACCCGGCGCTGCCCTGGCACAGCTTGCTGGCGCAGTGGTGCGACCCCGCCTGGCTGCAAGCTCCGCAACCCCTGGCCCCACCGGCGCCGCTGCAAGACTGGGACTGGGAGGCTTTAAGCGAAAACCCGGCGCTGCCCTGGAGCGCGGCGCTGCTAGAGGCCTTGCAAGACCGGTGGGACTGGGACCGCCTGAGCTGGAACCCCGGCTTGCCCTGGGACAGTGACTTGCTTGCGCAGTGCGCGCGCGATTGGGACTGGAGCGGCCCGAGCAGCAGCGCCACACTGCCTTGGAGCGCGGATTTGCTGGCGCGCCATGCCGACCATTGGGATTGGGAGCGCCTGAGCGCCAATACGCATATCCCCTGGACTGAGGACCTGTTGGCCCCGTATGCCGATCGCCTGAACTGGGCCACCCTCAGCGGCCAAGCCAGCCTGCCCTGGAGCACCGCGCTGTACCTGCGTTTTGATGCCCACTGGTTTGCCAGCCTGGTGGCACAGCACCAGGGGCTCAATATCCACCATCTCAGCAGCGACGACATCACGACACTGTTGCAGGAAAAGCCGTCATAAATCGAAGTAGTAAGGCCCCTAAAGCGACCAAAAACCAAATTTCAAAGGCACAAAACTTGCATAACCCCCCGGATACATCGCCTGCCACTTTCGCAGGCGTCAAGAAAACCACTGACAAACGCCAAGGCCCCTCGCAGGGCCAAACGAGGAAGCCACCATGACCGAGGTAAAACACCAAGCCAGCCAAGCCCAGCATCTGGAGGCGGCCGCCCATCCCGCGCGCGGTCCTTCGACCCAATGGCTGGCCGAAAGCACCTTGGTGGTCGCGCGTCAGGCGCATGTGCCACACGGGCAAAAACTGTATGCCGTCGAACACCAGGCCCACCCGGTGCAACACCAGGCCTTGCCATTGCTAAGCCAACACCAGGAATGAGCTTGGCCCGCACCTTCCCCCAAGCCTGTGCGCCGCTGGCGCGCAGGGCGGGAGTGCGCGCATGAAAAATCTGCTGGCCGATGCCGACGCCGCCTACCGCCGTGGCGACTTTGCCAATGCTTTGCGCATTTCGCGGCCCCTGGCCTCGCTGGAATACGCCGCAGCGCAAAACAACCTGGGCTTTATGTACGCCAACGGGCAGGGCGTGGTGCAAGACTATGCCGAAGCGCTAAAGTGGTACCGGCTTGCCGCCGCACAAGACTATGCGCCGGCCCAGTACAACCTGGGCTATATGCACGCCAACGGACAGGGCGTGGAGCAAGACCACACCCAGGCGCTGCACTGGTACCAATTGGCCGCCGCGCAAGGCCTGCCCGACGTGCAAACCAATCTGGCTTTTATGTACGCCAACGGGCAAGGCGTAGAACGCGACGCGGCGCAGGCCGCCTATTGGTTTGAGCGCGCCGCAGTGCAAGGGCATGCTACCGCCCAATTCAACCTGGCCAGCATGCTGCTGCAAGGCGAAGGCATTGCCAAGGACACCGCCGGCGCGCGCAAGTGGCTGGAATCAGCGGCAGTGCAAGGGCACAGCTACGCGCAGTTTCAATTGGGGCTCTTGCTGGCGCAAGGCAAAGATGTAGAAGCCGATGCCGAACTGGCGGTCAAGTGGTACCACAAAGCTGCCGACCAAGGCGATGCCCCGGCGCAATACAACCTGGGCCTGATGTACGCCCACGGCCAGGGCATTGCCCCGGACCTGTCGCTGGCCATGGCCTACTTCACGCTCGCGGCCGAGCAAGGCCATGGTGATGCGCATTACAACCTGGCGGTGCTCTGCGCCCGGGTGGACAGCGAAGGCCGCGCCGCTACCGACGGCGGCATGAGCGACGATGAAGACGCGCCCGGCCCGATGGCACAAGCCCTGGTGCACTACCGCACCGCAGCTGCGCTGGGCCACGCCCAAGCGCAATACAACCTGGGCACGCTTAGCGCCAATGGCTACGGGATAGCGCAGGACTATGCCGAGGCCTTGCAGTGGTACCAAATGGCGGCAGAACGCGGCATGGCGCAAGCGCAGTTTCAGGTCGGCCTGATGTACCACATCGGCCAGGGCGTGACGCAAAACAGCACGCAGGCGCGCCAATGGATGCACCTGGCTGCCGACCAAGGCCATGCCATGGCGCAATGCAATTTAGGCGCGATGTACAGCCAGGGCCAAGGCGTGAGCCAGGACTTCACGCTCGCACGCCAGTGGTTTCAACTCGCCGCCGACCAGGGGGACACCCTGGCCCAGTTCAACCTGGGCATTTTGTGCAGCCAGGGCAAAGGCGGCGCGCAGGATGCGGGCAAGGCCTACCCGTATTTCGCGCTGGCCGCGGAACAAGGCCATGCGCTGGCCCAGTTCAACCAAGGCGTGGCGCTGGCGCAGGGCCAGGGCGTGGTGCAAGACCTGCAAGCGGCACAGGCCTGCTGGCAGCAAGCTGCCGACCAAGGCATGAGCGAAGCCATGTTTAACCTGGCCGTGCTGCGCCAGAGCCAAGACAGCACCGACCCCCAGGTGCATGTGCTCTACCAGGCCAGTGCCGACCTGGAAAACGCCGCCGCTTTGCACAATTTAGGCGTGATGTACGCCACGGGCAGCGGCATGGCGCAAGACGAGGGACAAGCGCTACACCACTACCGCGAAGCGGCACAGCGGGGCGACGTCGCAGCCCAATATGCGGCCGCTGTGTTGCTGGCCGATGGCCCGCAAGCACTACGTGATGCCACTGCCGCATTGGCCTATTTGGAACTGGCTGCAGCCCAAGGCCATCCGGCGGCGCAAGAACGATTAAACCTACAACAATCCAGACAAAGCGCGAGCACCGCAGACTACGCCCGTCTGCTGGAAAACTACCGCCAGGCCAGCGAAAGCGGCGACCCGCTGGCCGACTTCAACTTAGGGCTGCTCTATGCAGGCGGTCTGGGCTGCCAAGCCGATGCCGCCCTGGCGCAACAGCACTATGTGCGCGCCGCGCAAGCGGGCATACCGCAGGCGCAAAACAACCTGGCGATACAGCTATTGCAAGCGGCCGATGCCGGGGTACAAGCCCATGCTGCCGCCGAGCAGGCAGGCCAATGGCTGCGCGAGGCGGCCGCACAGAACTATGCGCCGGCCTGCTTTAACCTGGCCGTTTACCAAAGCCGCATCGGCGACAAAGCGCAGGCCCTGGAACTGCTGCGCCTGGCTGCTGCACAAGGCCTGGCCAAAGCCCAATTCAACCTGGGCTGGAATCTGGCCTTTGGCGATCAGGCCACTGCCAGCTTGGGCCAAGCCCTGCCCTGGCTACAGCAAGCCGCCGAGCAAGGCGATACCGATGCGCTCTACACCTTAGGGCGCATGCAGTTTTTCGGTCAAGGCATGCCCGCCGATGCAAGCCAAGCGCTCGCTTGGTACCAGCGCGCTGCCGCTTTAGGTGACGGCGCAGCCCAATTTAACCTCGGCTTCATGTACGCCCATGCGCAGGGAACGGCGCAAGACTATGGCCTGGCCTTGCAGTGGTACCGGGCAGCGGCCAGACAGGCGCCAGCGCCAGAGGCGGCGCTGCCGCTGAGCGCAACGCTTGTCACGGCGCTGCCTCATCATGATGCAACCTCTGAATCAGACGAAATACCAAATAGCGAGGCCATGAGGCGTGCAGCATGAACACCAAGCACACCAGTGGAAGGGTTATAAACCCGGCGCTCCAAGCTCAAGCTTTGGGTTTTTGTGCCGATTTAAACAGGGACTATCTACAAGGATTGAGCATGCAAGCTACTAAATTGATCACTATTGCCCTCGCCGCCATCGCCCTGAGCGCATGCCAGATGGCGCCACTGCAAAAATTGATGGGCAGCCTCAGCCTGAACCAGGAGGCCACTGGCGACAATGGCACGCAAGAAAAAGCAGGCAACGAGCGCCCGGCCATGGTCAAGGTACCCAGTGAATTGCTGGTGCCGAATTTGCCACTGGTTGAAAAACGTGAAAGCTTGACCGCTACCGGCTATGCCGTCATCAGCGTACAAAATAGCAAAGCGCCAGCACAACAACGCTTGATGGCGATCCGCGCTGCCAAACTCGACGCCTACCGTTCGCTGGCCGAGCAGGTTTATGGTCTGCGCCTGGATGCGACTGCCACTGTGGCCGATATGGTGGTGCAAAACGACACCTTCCGCAGCAAAGTCGAAGGCGTGATTTATGGCGCCACCCTGGTCAGCATCACGCCCAGCGGCGACGACACCTACGAATCCACCCTGACGCTGGACAAAAGCACGGTGCAGGACTTGCGTATGCTGTACCTGACCCAGCTCACAGCGAAGAGCCGTTAAACCATTGACAAAAACCTGAGCAATCCACCATGCACCGCCTTCGCGTCCTCTTCATTGCGCTGCTGCTAAGCACCAGCGGCCTTGTGGCCTGGGCGCAAAGTCTGAGCATGGATGAAAAGCTCGTAGCGATCCGCAAAAGCCTGGTGGAGACTGCTCTAGAAGGCCCCACCAAAGTCACTGCCACCCAATGGATTGACACCCAAGGCGTGCTGCGCGAAAGCAGCAGCTTTCACTCGGGAGTGGAGGTACGCGGTGTACGCGTAGTGGGCTACACCACCGACAACCAAGGCGAAGCCAGTGCCAAACTGCAGTGGCAGGAACTGTATGGAAATGGCAGTCCTAAAGCGCCGGCCGATGCGAAGAAAGCTGAGCCAGCGTGCAAACCAAGCAACACCAGCCGCCTGCAACACCTGCTGGGTCTGCAATGGAGTGCGAGCGGCCGATTTTCTGCAGAAGAGCAGAACATGCTGGAAGAATTGCGCGGCCATTGGCTCGGGCAATTGAACAGCACGGGTGCCAGCGCAGCCCTATGGCGCATCACGCCCAAACCGCGCACCGAAGGGCGCAGTGGCTATGAACAAGCCTTGCTAAGCGCCGGCGTAGATGACATGCCCTGGCTGTTGCAACTGACAGTTGCTGCGCTGCCGCGCGCCGAGGAGTCCAACGCCGTATGGGCCAACGCCGGCGAACGCCAGCCCATGCTGGCCGACCAGAACGCCCGCAATGCACCGCGCATCAACTGGGCTTTCAATTCGCCGGCGATGGTACGCGTTGAATTACAAATGCGCCTGTATGCACGCAACCAGCCCAAGCCGGTCTTGCTTGTAAACACGCCCATGACCTTGGTAGCGCAGGATGCCAACTGGGGCATTACCCAGCTGAGCAACAGCACACGCGTCCAGGCTTTGCAACTTGCAGAAAACGCGGCCCTGGAGCTTTATAAAACCATGGTGTGCCAAACCGTGGTCGGCGAAGTCACGCAGGCCTTGGGCAAACAATTTCGCATTAACCTGGGTGCCGCCGCCGGGGTGCGCGTAGGTGATACCTGGGTCCTGGCCGACGCAGGAAAACTACCGCAGCGGGCGCTGGAGCCAGGCAACACCGAAAACATGGTGATGGCCAAAGTCCAATACGTCACCGAGCACTATGCGCAGCTAACGCCTACCGCCGGACCAGCGCAAAGCGTGCAAACCCGCTGGGCCGCATGGTCCGCCGAGGACGCGCGCTAAGCCCCTGGGCCGTCGTGCTAAGCTTTGCATCGATTTGCCAGTCGTCCCTACGATGCTTTTTATACCGCACCTGCGACCCTTGACCACGCAAATAGCCTGTGTGCTGGCCCTGTGTGCAATTGCGCCTAGCGCATGGGCCGCCAGCGAAAAAGCAGCTCCTGCCTCCCCCGTCAACATCGCCGCGCCGGCGCCTAAAACCTACAAGCCCAAGGCAGGCGAAACGCTGGACCAGGTCATAGGCAAAACTATGGGCTCTAGCCCGCTGAGCATGGGTATCCTGCGACAGGCCTTTATCGACCAAAACCCCCAAGGCATCGTCCCAGGCAAACTGCCCAAGCTGCGCAAAGGCGCCACACTGAACCTTCCCGACCACGACTTGCTGCTGCGCGGCGTGCTGGCCAGCGTTACGCCGGTGGCCGTACCCACGGAAAGTGCACCCCTTGCGGTCAAGTCCACGCCCGAAGAGCGTAAGCGCTGGGTGCAGTTTCCGTGATCCCTGTCAGCGATGCGTCGGCGCAGCCGGTACGCATCAACCCGGTTTTTCCCCAAGGGCCAGCATCGCCCACGCTGGTAGAGGCCGTCACCGCGAGGGCCTTGAACCTGCGCGATGGGCAGATCGTGCAAGCCACAGTGCAGTCGCGCGCCGATGAAATGGTGCTGATGCTGCGTGGCCGACAAGTGGGCATTGCCAAGGTGCCGGGCTGGGAAATCGGTCAGCGCCTGAGCTTCAAAACCCAAGCCAACCCGGACGGCAGCGTTGCCCTGGTGCTGATCAATGGCAAAGCCAGCGCCTATAGCAACCCCGGCCTGCCCACCATGATAGAGGCGCAGGCGCGAGCCATAGCCAACCAGCCCCAGGCCAATCCGAATCCGCAAAGCGACAAAGCGCAGGAACGCAATCCCCAAAGCCTCTTTGCCCCTGCAACACCGCCGAGCAACCCCGTTGTCGCGGTGCAAAATCTGCAGGCCAGTGCCTTGTCGGGTCTGGCTTGGGCGCCGGTGAGCCCGAGCGAGGGTAAGTTTTCCCGTCTGGGCAGCCTGATGTACCGCAACCCGGGCATGGCCGAGGTGCGCGAGTTGCTCAAACCCGGCGGGCTGGACGCCTTGCTGTCCAAGGTAGCTAATCAGCCCGAGTTGCAGGCGCAACTACAAAATCAGTTACAAAACATGCGCCTGAGCATGGAAAAACTCAGCCCCGAAGCGATCAGCGCCGCACTCAGGGCGGCGTTGGGATCGGAGACCAGCCTGCCGCGTATCCGCAACCCCGCGCCCAACGACCTCAAGCCCTTGCTGCACAAACTCTTGTCCCTAATGGAGGACAAAACCGAAGAAGATACGGCCGGCATGCACCAGGTCAAGCGCGCCTTGGCCGATCTGGACGCTGCCCAACTGTCTGCCATGCAGGCGCAGCATATGGGCGAGATGTCCATGACCGTGGTGCTGCCCTTTGTCGACCACAGCCCGGTGGAACTGGGCTTTGAGCGTAAGCGCACCAACGAGGACGAGGAGTCCCGCTATACCGTGAACATGCATTCCAATAGCCGCGACTACGGCCAGTTATGGCTGCAAGCCGACCTGCTCGGCGGGGACCACGTGGCCTTGTCCATGTGGGCGGTCCGGCCGGCGGTAATTGACTTTGCGCGCCAGGGCCAGGCCGAGCTGAGCAAAACACTGGGCGAAGCGGGCTTGACGCTGCGCTCTTTCGCCGCACATCTGGGCGAGCGACCTGCACCCGAGCCCCTGCTGCAGCCCTTGGCCTTGCCCGGCGAGGTAGTGGACATGCGCGCATGAGGACCATCAAAAAAGCCATTGCCCTGGAATACGGGAAAAACCGCGCGCCCATCGTCACCGCCAAAGGCGAGGAAGAGGCGGCCTTGGAAATGATTGCCCAGGCGCGTGAATATGGGGTTTATGTGACCGAAGACCCCAAACTACTGGCCTTACTCAGCCGTTTGAAGGTCGATCAGGAAATCCCGGCCGAGCTGTTTACCGCCGTATCGGTGATTTTGTCCTGGGTCTACTGGCTCAAAGGCATGCGCCCGGGCGATGAAAAAACCGCGCCTGGGGCTAGCCCAGACAAGCAGGCCGGTGAACAGGGCATGCCCACCGAAGCGGCTGCCATGTTTGACGAATTGTCCAGCGGACTGGACGGCTTAGAGGGGTTTGCCAGCCCTGGTGCACCCTAAAGGGCACGCGCCAAGCTCAGGCGTCGCTGTAACCGGTGTTGCGGGAGAAGCGCGAGACATGGCCTAGGCGGTCATAGACCTCGACCGAGCTGCTGGGGTCTTCCAGACGCAGGCTTTGCAAGGTACCGCGGATGGCCTCCAATTTGCGCTGCATCAGCACCGCATTGCGCCGGTGCGCATCGCGGCAGGCGAGCATGGTTTCGCGAAAGCCCTGCCATTGGGGCAAGGTCTGCACCTCGTGGGCCGGAGGGGCCAGGCGCGTCAACTCGGTAAGTAACTCGTTTTTGATGGGTTGCAAGCCCTCGAATTTATCCAGATCCTGCGCGCGCAAGGCCTCGAACTCCTGATCCAAAATGTCAGAAAGCTGGCGGGCTAGTTCGTTGGCCTGGTCGGTAGTTTCGGTCAATGCACGCTTTCAGTTGGCGGCTAGCTCGTTTAGTTGGAGATCAAATTCTCCAAGGCCACAAAGCTCTCAGCGATGCGGCGCGGATTGAGCGGGTACTGCCCGTTTTGAATCGCCTGCTTGATAGAGTCCACCTTGCCGCGGTCAAATTCGGGTTCTTTCTTCAGGCGCTCGGTGATCTTTTTGAATCCCGGCACCTCAGCACCCCGCTCTGCCGCCGCCGATTTGCTGGCCGTAATTTCCGACTCAGACGCTGCTGCCGGCGTCACCGCGCCCGCAAAACCGCCGCCCTTGGCTTTCTCTAGGGTTTTTCGCAGCGACACATCGGTCTGCACAGGCCGCGAATTGTTAGATATCGGATCAGTCATAGTTGGCTCGCTTCATGTTCGGAAGTCGTTTACGGGGCTTCTCTCGTAGATGAATCGGACGTAGAAAACAAAACTTGAGGCCTTTTCGAAAATATTTCTTATAAACCGCGTGCTGCGTTAGGTCCGGTAACTACCCCACTTAGTAATCGACCCGACTCGGGATTTTTTAAACGAATCTGCTCGCCCATTCTGCCATCTTGGAGGGCTTCGACCCGTGCGGTGATGGCAAAACCGCTGCTTTGACCGACTGTAAGAATCACCACCTGGCCCTGTTTGACCAAAATTGCCCGGCGTACGTCGTGGCCACGCAACGGTACGCCGGCCTGCATATCGCGCACCATTTCGCCATTTTCTAAATCCTTAACTGAGGTAACCGCCTGTAAATCCACGCCCTGGGCTGGCACTTCCTGCTCCTCGAGCATGTCGGGATTGACCGTGGTGCCACTTCGCAGGAGTTGCTTGGCAACCACCACCTTGCGCATAGAGAGGGGGGCGCTGGCAGCGGCTTTGGTCGGTACAGCAGCCAAAACGGCAGATGCCGCTGGTGCCGGGGAATGCGCAGCACCGGCCGGCGCACCCGCCAAGCTAACGCCGGGCTTGAGCACCAAACGCATATAGAGCTGCCAATAAGGGGTGCCCAGGCAGCGCACGCGCACAGTCTCGCGGGTGGCAAAGGGCAAATCCATCACCAAGGGGCGGTCACAGGTCTGCACCTGCACCCGTGCGTCCATCGGGGCAAAACTAAATTGGTCTGCCTCCAATTGGTGGGTTTTCTGTGCCCACTGGCTCACTTCGCTGAGCAATTTGTTCTGCAAGGCAGTGGGCGCATCGGTTTGGGCGTAGGCGCTGCCCAACAGAAACAGGCAGGCAATGAGCCGCAGCGATGGCCGCCCCCAGCCACGCCATGCAGCGAACCCGCCGAACATCCAATGGCACAGCCCTTGCATAGGTGTATGAAAAGGTGTTGGTTTTGCGACAGCGTACATAGTAAACATAGTACGCGCAAGAAAAGTGCCACCTGTTACTGACATTACACAATGAAACACGGACGACCTAAATAAACCGCTATTACGCCCATTGACCAGCACCATGCTCGAGCGCAACACCCTCCCCCCCCAGCCCGGCATCGCCGGCGCAGCCGCTGCGGCTCCCCGCAAGCCTGCCTATGGGGCCAACGTGGGGCGCGGTACTGGAGGCGGTGGGTTTTCCCAGACCCTGCAAACCGTGCAAAGCGGCCGCAGCGTGACCGTGGACGCCGGCGATACCCTGATTGGCATGGTCCGCGATGTCGCCAAATCAAAGGGCCAGACCCTGAACGGGGCCCAAGAGTTTCAATTAGCCCAGCGCTTGGCGCAGGCCAATGGCATTGGCAACGCCAACCGCATCTATACCGGCCAGATAATTAACCTATCGGCGCTTGAGCCCGCGCTCGCCACTCTGGCTACCGCCGGCGCAGGCCGCGGCCTGCCCGCCACAGCCTTCAATTTAGCGCCTACGCCGGGCAACCCCAACGCTACGGCGACGGCAGCGGCGGTTTTGCAAAACAGCGTCCGCATGCAAACGCCTGCGCAAATGGCTATGAGTCGCAGCAGCGAAGTCACTATGGCGCGTCCAGTGCAAAGCACCATCCCCGCTTCTTTTGACCCCTCAGCCAGTTTGGCCAATCCCGTGCTTGTCAAAACCCTGGACCGCGCAGTCGCCAAAGGCTTCATTCCTCCGGCGGAAAAGGCGGCGGTCTATGACAAGATTTTGGACATGTCGCAAAACCACGGTTTTGCGCCGGACGACTTTGCCCGCATGACACTGATGGAGAGCGACGGCATGAACCCGCGCGCCAGCAATCAGCGCTGCCACGGCATCATCCAGTTTTGTGACGGCCCGGCCCGTGGCGCTGCCTCGGCCGGTTATGCCGCCAACCCCAAGGCCATCCTGGACTTGAGCGTGCACAAGCAGCTCAGTTTGGTGGACAAGTATTTTGAGGATGTGGGCCTCAAGACCCAGGGACCGGCGGGACTGGAAGATTTGTACCTTTCGGTGCTGAACCCGGCCTCGCGCTCGGAAAACCAGCTCAACGCACCCCTCAACATCCCCGGGCCACAGGCGCGCAGCCTGCACGTGGGAAGCGACAGTGCGGCGCCCATCACACGCCACTCTATCCGCCAGGGCTTGCTGCAAAACGCAGCGGTTCGCCTTGGGCAGATGCTGCCGCCTGCCCTTCGCCAACAGGCGCAGCGGGCACAGCAATACGTGGAAGACACGCTGCCTTAAGACTCCAGCACGGGCCCAGGGTGTCGGCGGGCCGGCTCAGAACACGGAACTCTTTGGTCCATTAACGGCAATGTCTTGCCGCTCCAAGCGCTCAAGGTAGGGGAAATGGAAGCGCCCTTATAGGAGAGCCTAGGGCGATTCAGCGGCAAACAGCAAGTGGCACGAAGTTTGCATGTTATGACTCTATACGGCATACCTTCACCCTTTGGTGTCGGCATTCCGGCGAAAAACTACTATGCAATGGAGCCCGTGGCATGAACTTTATTGACCAAGCTTTCAGCCTCAACGAGAAGTCGTTGAACGTGCGCGCACAGCGCATGGAAGTGCTGTCGCGCAATATTGCCAATGCGGACACGCCGCACTTTAAAGCACAGGATATTGACTTCAAGTCGATCATGAAAAGCGCCAGCGAAGGTGCCGTGGTGACTACCAATGCCAAACACTTAAGCGAAGCGCCGGATCAAACCGGTGATGGCCTGAAGTTCCGTATACCTTTCAACGTCTCATTCGACGGAAACACGGTGGAATTGCCGGTGGAACAGGCCAAGTTCGGTCAGTACGCCGCCGATTACCAGACCACTTTAAGCATTTTGGAAAACCGCATCAGCGGTATTCGCAAAGCATTGCGGGGAGACTAAGCATGGCACTGGACAACATCTTTGGTATCGCAGGTTCGGCGCTCAACGCGCAGACCGCACGTATGAATGCCACCGCGTCCAACCTGGCCAATGCCGGGGCGGTCGCTGGTAGCGAGGCGACGGCCTTCCGCGCCAAGCGCACCACCTTCAAAACCATCATAGAACAGCAATTGAACTCGCCCGAGATCAATAAGGGCGGCGTCAAGGTGGCTGGTATTACCGACGACCCCAAGCCCATCTCCCGCATGTCTGACCCGGGCAACCCGGCTGCCGATAAAGACGGTTATGTGTACCTGGCCAACGTCAATGAAATGACTGAGATGGTGGAGATGATGGCTGCGGCCCGCTCCTACCAAAACAACGTCGAAGTGGTGAACACTGCACGCCAGCTCACGCTGCGCACGCTGGACATCATCAAAAGCTGATTAACCCAAGAAGACCACCATGGCCAACCTGAACCTGCTCAACACCTCGGCTGCGACAGACAGCGCCTGGGCCTCTGCGGTGCCCAACAGCATCCGCACCACCGCACAAGACGCGCAGGCCAAGCTGACCGCCCAAACCGGCCAAGGCGCTATGGGCCAAAAAGATTTCTTGACGCTGTTTACCACCCAGCTGAAAAACCAGGATCCGCTGGACCCGGTAAAAAACGAGGCCTTTGTGGCCCAGTTGGCGCAGTTCTCGCAGTTGGAAGCGACGACCAATATGTCGCAATCCTTGGGCAACTTTGTCAACAGCATGTCTAGCAACCAGATGCTCAGCGGTGCCAACCTGATCGGTAAAAAAGTGTCGGTGGCAGACGGTCCGGCGCAATTGACCAGTGGCAACCCGGTGCAAGGCGTAGTAAGCCTGCCCGATGGCGCCAGCGGCATCACCATGAATGTGTATGACGCCAAAGGCATTTTGGTCAGCACGGTCACGGCCGGTCCCCAAACCGCCGGCGATATGACCTGGGCCTGGGACGGCAAAGACCAGGCCGGCAACCAATTACCCGATGGCATTTACAGCTTTAAGGCCACGGCCGTGAGCCAAGGCGTACAAACCACACCGGTGGTGAGCACGATGGCCAGCGTGATTGGCGTGAGCCAGCAGCCGGACAAAACCGTATTACTGCAATTTAACGGCGGCAAAACCATGAAGCTGGC
Organism: Rhodoferax sp.; assembly: GCA_040400635.1. Taxonomy (GTDB): domain Bacteria; phylum Pseudomonadota; class Gammaproteobacteria; order Burkholderiales; family Burkholderiaceae_C; genus Allorhodoferax. The sequence goes on along the minus strand of JBBAPY010000015.1, from coordinate 8,240 downwards.
AGACGCACTGCGCATCTACGGCTAAGCCCCCACAAGTTACCTAACAAACAACCTAGCAATACCCGGAGAAACCAACCATGTCTTTTTATACCTCGCTAACCGGACTGAATGCTGCGACCGCCATGTTGGGCGTGACAGCCAATAACATCTCCAACGTGGGTACCACCGGTTTCAAGCGCTCACGCGCTGACTTCGGCGACATTTTTGCTACTTCGCCTCTGCAGAAATCATCCAGTACCGTCGGTCAGGGTGTGTCGCTGAAGCAAGTGAGCCAGGAGTTCAGCCAGGGTAATATTTCCTTCTCGTCCAACGCGCTGGACTTGGCCATTACGGGTGACGGCTTCTTCCCGCTGCGCTCTGCGGACGGCTTGACAGACACCTATACCCGTAACGGATCTTTCTCACTGAACGAACAGTTCAACGTGGTGAACTCGGCAGGCCAGCGTTTGATGGCTGCGACAGTGGACTCGACCGGTAGTGCGAACGTGAATGACCGCGTGGTGCTGACCATTCCGCAAAAAACATCGGGCGAAGCCAAACAAACCTCCTTGGTGTCCCTGGGCTTGAACTTCCCTGCGGATGCAGCCGTAATCAGCGCGCCCTTTAGCCGAACCAACCCGGCCAGCTACAACAAATCCACCGCCTTTACCGTGTATGACAACGGTGGTAACGGCTACTTGGCCACCATCTACTACGCAAAAACCCAAAATGCGAACCAGAACAGCCCGTTTAACAAATGGCAAACCTATGTGTATGTGGGCGATGACCAGGTGTCTGCCGCTTTGGCCCAGTCCACCGACCTCAGTGGCGATCTGCAATACGTGAACCAGTACGGCCAGATCAAATCCTACAAAGAAGTGAAAGACGAGCTGACTACAGCAAAAACCCAGTTGATCTCGCTAGACGAATTGACAGACAAGCGCGTCTCGGCACCTGCTTCCATCTCTGGTATCCCTTCGCAAGTGGATCTTTCCGGTGGCGACAACACCTTTGCGAAAATTGTTGACAGCTCACAAATGGATCTGAGCAAATTGTTCACCGTGAATGTCGATGGATCGACACAGCCGGTCACCGTTGATTTGAGCTACCTCAAAGACTCTAAGAAAATACTAAACGGCACCGCCGTCGCCGCCGAAGCGACCAAGTATTTAAATCGTAAATTCGGCGATGAAACCAGCTTTAACTTCACCTCCACGGTAGAGTCTCGCCTCAACCCGGATACCAATTTGTCGCTGACCAACTCGCGTATCGGTAGCGAAATCAAAGTTCCTATCACACTAGCCGGATTTCAGGATCCTTCAAACGTCGGCATCCAAGAATTACAAGGAATTTTCCAAACGCAGGTGGATAACTCGGTGCTAGGCGGACATGCGCGCCAGCGTATCGATTTGAGCGGTAGTGTCACGGTTCCCGCAGGGAGCACGATTACTGCTGCAACGTTTTTTGGCTACGAACTGGCCTCTACGCCGGGTCAGATCCCGGGCGACACCGCCTTGCAAACAGCAACAAAAATAGTGAAAGAGAAACTGGCTATCTTGGCTTTACCTGACGTGATCGCACGCGGCATCTCGGATATTACCTTGGGCTCCGATGGTCAATCGGTGGTACTGGAGTACAACCAATTTCCCAAGACGTTTCATAAAATAGAAGGCACCATGGGCGCCGGAACAGCAGCGTCCAAGTTCCAGGGCGTCGAACTGGAAGGCTCTGCGCCAGGGGACTCTGCAGCCAAGACGGCATTGCTTATCATCGCCAACAAAAAAGCTATCCTGGCAAGCACAGCGCCGACCACATCACTCTCCGTAAGGGGGGTCAAGGATATTCAACTCGACCCTAACGATCCTGATGGCACGACATTGGTTTTTATATATGACCAAACAAAAAAATTGGCGCCCACCACACCCGCGAATGGTCTTGGAACCCCGGTGGCCCTGGAGATTGATCTAAAGTTCAGCGGGCATGAGCTAGGGACCGAAGCAAACAGCCTGACGACAAGAACCTTAAGCTGGTCAGCCGGAGCGACTTCAGGTCCTGGCCCGGCCGATGCGGTTATCAACAAGAAGTTTGAAGGCGGCCAGGGAACACCCGACCTGCTGCCCACCACCATCGTGGGTGGAGGCATCGTAGCGGGCACTCCGCTGCTGCTGAACCCTAACCTTGCTTCGTCTCCAATGACAGTGGTTTACGACTACAACACCCAGAGCTTCAAGGTCACCGACTCCACCAACGCGGGCGCCAATACCATCACCATGGGCGCAGGTGTTAACCGATCAGGCGCATTTTTGGCCAACAACACCATCTTGAACTTGACCGGTTCACCCAAGACGCTGGACGCAAATGGCTTGTCCAGGGTCAAGATGTTGCCCAACAACAAAAACCCGCTGCGCTCAGCCTCCGACCAACGCTATGGCATGTCCGTCACCTATGACGCAGTTAGCAAAACCTTTAGCGTGAAATCGGGAACGACGGGGGACAACTCTTCCATCGCAATCACTGATGTCAGCGCCGATGGCCTGAAACTGTTGGGACTGAAGAAAGTAGAAATCGCTAAGTCGCCGGTTGCACTGCGCGGCATCAGTTCGCTACCGGCAGTCGCAGTGGGCAAACCCCCAACAGTGAACGTGACCAATAACTTTAACGTGGACGATACCAATAACAGCTTCGTGGTCACGGTGGACGGTATTAAGGGTACGGTTCGGATTCCGCCCAGCTCGACCTATTCGCTCGAGTCCTTTATGCGGGAATTACAGCGCGGTATTAACAACCTGGCAGCCGATGAGCCCGATCCTAATGATCCCAAGCTTTCCTCGCCGGCTACCGTCAACGGTACCAAGGTGACCTTTGATTACACCAACAACCGTTTTGTGTTCACCTCCGGTACCACCGGCTCGGATTCCTTCATCAAGATCTCCGGCGATACCGCCTGGGGCCTGGACCAGGTGGAAGCTGGTCGCGGTGCAACCTCGACCTGGATCAAGCCTTCGCAGCACTATGACGTGGTCGGCGGTGCGCCCCAAGCCAAGTTCATCGACAAAGACGGTAAGGAAACGACCAACGGCGACGGCTTTGCCGGACTGCCAGCCTGGTCGCCGATTTACCTGGACAAAGGGGAGCTGACCTTTAACACGGCCGGTAAGTTGTACTCCCCTATCAAAGGTACCCAGCTCGAGACGGTGTATCTGGCAGGTGGTAAAGGTGCTTTGACGATTAACGTGAATTACGCGGCATCGACCCAGTACACCTCGGCCTTTGCGGTCTTGTCGCAATCGCAGGACGGCGCGCCAGAAGGTTCGCTGGTGGGTGTGACCATCGGAAACGACGGTTTGGTGAGTGCCTCTTTCTCCAACGGTACGCAAAAGTCTTTGGCCAAAATTCTGTTGACCAACTTCTCTAGCCCGTCTGGCTTGCGCCAGATCGGTGACTCGAGCTTCTTGGCTTCTGCGGCTTCGGGCAAACCCATTCTGGGTGCTGCCGGTAGCGCAGGCTTCGGAACCTTGCGTGCGGGTGCCACCGAACGGGCAAACGTGGACTTGACACAAGAATTGGTGGACTTGATTACCGCGCAACGTAACTTCCAGGCCAATGCCAAGGCGATTGAGACCAGCTCGACCATGACGTCGGCGATTATTAATCTGCGTTCCTAAGCCCTAGGTAATTGACAATTTAAGGAGCAGCGGACATGGATCGTTTAGCCTTTAATGCGGTGGCGGCCATCAATGAGCAGCGCGTGGCGCGTCAAATGGCGACCAACGAAATGGCCAACGCCACGACCGTCGGCTTTAAGCGCAGTTTTGAGTCATCGGTACGGGCGATTGAGGTGGAAGGTGCAGGTTTGAAAACTCGCTTCCAGCCCCAATCCTTTACCGAGGATTTCATCAGCATGAAGGCCGGCCCGGTCATGGTGACGGGCAACGATCTAGACATCTCTTTAAGTGCCCATAGCGTGCTGGGCGTCACTGCTCCGGACGGCACTTTGGCCTTTACCCGCCGAGGTGACTTGCGCGTCAACGCTGCCGGCGCACTGGAGACCGGCAACGGCAATGTGGTGCGAGCCGAAGGTGGCGGAGCCCTCACCGTGCCACTGGGTGTGAAAGTAACGATTAACGCCGATGGCTCGGTGTACGGCATAGACCCGGCACAAGCCGGTACGGTGGCACCGGTACTGATTGCCAACCTCCTATTGCGCGATTCCAGCACCACACCGCTGCAAAGGCGCGAAGACGGTTTGTTCGCAGTGGCAGGGGCGCCCAAGGGCGCGGACTTCACTTCAGGACCCATAAAGCCCGGCCTGACATCGGGCGCTTTGGAAGGCAGCAATGTCAATGCCATGGGGGTGATGGTAAAAATGATGGACCAAGCCCGCTCATTTGAGATGCAAGTGAACATGATCAAGGAAAGCAAGACCTGTGACGAGTCCGGCGCGACCATGATGAAGGGCAGTTGACGGTTTTACTTGGCCTGAATAATGCTTGTGAGCTTGTAATCTTTTAATTTTCCAAGGAGCGCACCATGGACGCATCAATGTGGGTGGCCAAGACGGGCCTAGACGCCCAGCAGACACGTATGAACGTGATCTCCAATAACCTGGCCAACGTTAACACCACCGGCTTTAAGCGCGACCGCGCGGTTTTTGAAGACTTGCTCTACCAAAACATCCGCCAAGCCGGCGGCCAGACCAGTACCAACACCCAGGCGCCTACCGGCCTGATGCTCGGTACCGGTGTGCGCATTGTGGCCACTGAAAAGCTCAATGTGCAGGGCAATATGATTAACAGCCAGAATCCTCTGGATGTGGCGATTTCCGGCGCGGGCCATTTCCAAGTGACCCAACCCGATGGCTCCACGGCCTATACCCGCGATGGCGGCTTCAAGGTATCGGCTACCGGCCAGTTGGTGACTTCCAGCGGCTCCCCACTCTCACCCGCGCTGACGATCCCGCCTAATGCCTCCACTATCACGATTGGCCGCGACGGCACCGTGTCGGTAGAACTGAACACCGGCGGACAAGCTGTGTTGGGCCAGATCCAGATCGCCCGCTTCCTGAACCCGGCCGGTTTGATGGCGGTAGGCCAGAATCTGATGAAGGAAACCCCTGCCAGCGGCGCGCCTCAAGTGCTGCAACCCGGTGTGAATGGCGCAGGCAATCTGATGCAAGGCACGCTGGAAGCGTCTAACGTGAACGTGGTGGAAGAGATGGTCAATATGATAGAAACCCAGCGCGCTTACGAAATCAACTCCAAGGCGATTTCCGCTGTCGACGGCATGCTCAAGTACATCAACCAGAACATGTAAGCCGCGCTACCGGCGCTACCCACGTTACGCCACTAACGGCCTCTGCCCCCAGAGGCCGTTTTGCTTGGGCGCACGTCACGCAAGCCTTAGGGCACTGGCACATTTATTGCGAATCATGGCAAGAGCTTGCCAGTTGTCCGGAAAGGCGACAGGCAAACACCCAGATTTCAGCCCTGCCACCCCTTTTTCGGAGATTCGCGATGCCCTGCACCACCCTGATACGGCGCTTGGCCCTGGCCCTGCTGGTGGCGACCTTGAGCGCCTGTTCCGTGATTCCGCCCCAGCCCCTGGTGCATTCCGAAGGCTTCAAGCCGGTATACCCCGTGGTCGAGGCCCAGCCCAAACAAGCCACCGGTGCCATCTTCAATAGCAGCCGCAGCGAAGCCTTTTTCGGCGTGGGCCGCAGCTATGTGGTGGGCGATTTGGTTTCGGTATTGCTGGCAGAGAACACCAGCGCCAACCGCTCGCAAAACGCCACCTTGAAGAAAACTGCGGGTGCCAAAGTCACCTCCAAAGGCCTGTTGAATATTTTTGGTGACCTCGGTCCGGAAATGGGTAGTTCTATCAACCATGACGGTTCGGGTCAAACCAACCAGGAGCAGACCCTCACTGGCTCGGTCACGGTATCGGTCATCGAAATCATGCCCAATGGCAACCTGGTGCTGCGCGGCGAAAAACAAGTGGCCTTGTCCGAAGGCAGCGAAGTGATTCAGGTCTCTGGCGTGGTCCGACCCGAAGACATTGCCCCCAACAACACCGTGCTGTCGCGCCGCCTGGCCAATGCCCAGATCAGCTACCGCGGCATTGGTGACGAGGCAGCCTCCAGCCGTGCGGGCTGGGGTACCAGCGGCATCCTCAAGTTCATGCCCTTCTAAGCAAGCAGCACTTACCGGCGACGCACCATGCAAACCCTATTCCGACTTATCAGCCTGATGGCCCTGCTTTGGGCCAGCTGCTTCTCTAGCGCGCATGCGGACCGCATCAAGGACTTGACCAGCATGGCCGCCATGCGCGGTAACCAGCTGATCGGCTACGGCCTGGTGGTGGGCTTGCAGGGCACCGGTGACAAAAAAGCCACGTTCACCAGCCAGAGCATGAAGACCCTGCTCAACCGCATGGGTCTGAACCAGGATAACGACATCGACAAATTTAGCAATGCCATTGCCAGCGGCAGCGACGAGCTGGCCAATGTGGCGGCGGTGATGATCACAGCCGACCTGCCGGGTATGTCCAAGCCGGGCCAGCGCATCGACATCAACGTGTCGGCCATAGGCGCAGCGTCCAGCCTGCGCGGTGGCAACCTGCTGCTGACGAGCTTGCGCGGCGTGGATGGGCAGATTTACGCCCTGGCCCAAGGCGCACTGACTTCCACGGGCATTGACGCAGGCGGCGCGGGCTCTAAGGTATCGATTGGCGTGACCACCTCGGCGCGCATCCCCGGCGGCGCGACCGTAGAACGTGTGGTGCCCAATTCGTTTGACAAATCGGACAACGTACTGCTCAATCTGCGCGAAAGCGACTTCACGACCGCCAACAGCATCATGCAGGCTATTAACGCCAAATTTGGCGCCGATGTGGCCAATGCGCTGGACGGTGTGTCCATCGTCGTGCGCGCACCTATGGACATCAGCCAACGTGTCTCGTTTATGAGCATGATCGAAAACATCGATGTGCAGCCGGGTGAGCCCCCTGCCCGCGTGGTCGTCAATGCACGCACCGGCACCGTGGTGATCAGCCGCAATGTGAAAGTCACGGCCGCTGCGGTGACGCATGGCACTATTACCGTGTCGGTCGCCATGACCAACGAAGTGTCGCAGCCCGGCGCGTTTTCGGGCGGCACGACCAAAGACGTGCAAAACGCCGAGATCAAAGTAGGCGAGCCCAACAAACCCATGTTCTTGTTCCAGCCGGGTGTGGACCTGCGCCAGATCGTCGATGCGGTGAACCAGGTGGGTGCTACGCCTTCGGCGCTGATTGCGATTTTGGAAGCCCTGAAAAGCTCGGGCAGCCTGCGCGCCGAATTGCTGGTTATCTAATTCACACCCTTTAACAAGACTGACCTTCCCCATGGACCCGCTCACCAACGCCATGCCGCCAGCGGCTGCAGCCATGACCGGCACCTACCTGGACTTTGGCGGGATAGGCAAGCTCAAAGGCCAGGCGCACTCCGACGCCAAGGCCGCCACCCGTGAGACAGCGCAGCAGTTTGAGGCCATGTTCTTGCAGATGATGATGAAGACCATGCGCGATGCAGTGCCCAAGAGCGGCCTGAATGAATCGGCTGCCGAAGAAACCTTTCAGGGCATGTTTGACAAAGAAGTCTCTCTGGCGATGGCCAAGCGCAGCACCTTGGGAATTGCCGACCTGCTGATGAAGCATATGCCCGACCCCAATGCCGCCCAACCCAGCACCGCCCAAATGCTGCAGGCGCGCCAGCCCCAGGCCATGCCTTTGCAAGCGCCGCCAGCCAGCGCTATGGCCTTGCAAGCAGCCGCGCCAACGCTGGCACCTTTACCTAAAGCGCCTGGCGCTATGCCTTTGACGGGTATTTCCGCCGCCTCGCCTTCGGGCCTGACGGTGACCAACAGCCAGAGTACTGACGGAGCCAAGCCATGACGGATATGGCCGGCATTGCCGGAAACGCGGTCTCGGTTTACCAGCAGGCGCTCACCACCGTCAGTAACAACATCGCCAATGTGTCGACGGACGGCTATTCGCGCCAGGACGTCTCGCTTTCTGCCTTACCGGTCACCAAGTACGGCGCCGTATTTCTAGGCTCTGGTGTCGGATTGGACAGAATCAAACGCCAATACGACGCCTTTGTGGAATCCAACTTACGCAATACCACCAGCGACCTGGAAGCCCAAGGCCCGATGGTGAACTATGCGAACCGTGTGGTGGATGTGATGGGTAGCTCCACCATGGGCTTAAATACTGCTTTTGATGCA
>JBBAPY010000014.1:0-21880 GCA_040400635.1 Rhodoferax sp. | reverse complement strand
CCACAGACGGTAACGCCATGACGGCCGCGCTTACAGTGGGTGTGGCTTCGGGCTCAGGGCAGGCGCGCGGCCAAGCTTGGCTGCCCGCTCTGGGTTTTTTAGCTTTGGTGTGGCTAGTTGCCAGCGGTACATTTCCTTGGCTCAATACCTGGCCGGGAGAGTGGGTGCTGCCATTTCGGGATTGGTTAACCGATTCGTTCACCTGGTTTAGTGAATGGGCAAAGCCCCTTACGCGTGCCATTGCGGCCATCCTCTTTGTACCGCTTCACTTGGTGGAAGTTTTGCTTTTCCGTGGCGTGCCCGAATGGAACCTGCCGGCCTTGCCCTGGGCGTTCGTCGTCATGGGCGTAGTGGTCTTTGCCCATTGGCAAAGTGGCTTGCGACTGGCCCTTTTCTGCGGCGCCTGCCTGCTCTATCTGGTGGTATTTGACCTTTGGTCAGATGCAATGCAGACGGTCTCCTTAGTGCTGGTGACGGTTCCGCTGGCGGCAGGCATGGGCCTGTTTTTGGGTATATGGTCGACTCGCAACCGAAGGGTGGAGCGCACACTCAATATGCTGTTTGATGTCATGCAAGCCACGCCGCACATGGCCTACCTGGGCCCCGTGGTGGTGTTGTTTGGCTTTGGGCAAGTGCCCGCAATGCTTGCCACACTGATTTTTGCGATGCCTCCGATGGCGCGGTGCACGATCCTGGGTTTGCGCAGCGTTTCACCCGAAATTGTGGAAGCGGGCACCATGGCTGGATGCACCGCCCGGCAGCGGCTGTGGAAAGTGGAGTTGCCTGCGGCGCAACAAACTCTGCTGCTAGGACTCAACCAGGTCGTCATGCAAACCTTGGCGATGGCCGTGATTGCTTCTCTGGTGGGAGCATCGGGCTTAGGGCAAAAACTGCTTTTTTCACTCCAACAATTGCGCATTGGAAAAGCCATGGAGCAAGGCATCGCCATCACCCTGATGGCTTTGGTGTTGGATCGGCTCACCGTAGCCCAAATGGTGCGGGCGGCGGCCAATGCCATCGTCTCTGGAAGCTTCTGGCAGCGTCATGTGCACAGCCTGGTGTTTGCCTTGGCGGGGCTCTGCCTGATAGGACTGGGCTACCTGGTGCCCGTACTGTCGGTGTGGCCAACGGAAATGACCATCTCCTTTGGCGGCCAGATTGATGGTGCGGTTCGGTGGATTTCCAAAAACCTCTACAGCTACCTCAAGCCCTTTCGTGACAATATCACTATCTACCTCTTGCTGCCGATCCGTGATTTTTACCTCTGGCTTCCCTGGGTCATAGTCATCGCTGCGCCCACGGCGATCGCTTGGCATTTGGGCCGCTGGCGGCTGGCCTTGGTGCCCGTGGGACTGTTTGGCTTTCTATTACTGGCAGGCTTTTGGACGCCACTGATGTTGACCATCTACCTGGTAACCAGCTGTGCCATTTTGTGCTGCCTCATCGGCATACCTTTGGGGGTGTGGGCCGCAAAAAGTCCCTTAGCGGCGCGTGCGCTCATGCCACTTTGCGATCTGCTGCAAACTTTCCCGAGCTTTATTTACCTGATCCCGGTCATCATGCTGTTTCAGACCAGCGACCTATCTAACGTACTGGCGATGCTTTGCTATGCCAGCGTGCCTTCGATCCGGTACACCTACCTAGGGCTGACGCGGGTGCCTCAAACAACACTGGAGGCGGCTATTGCATCAGGCGCAACCCCGGCCCAGCGTCTTTTCAAAGTGGAGCTTCCGATTGCATTTCCCGAAATTTTATTGGGGATCAACCAAACCATCATGATGGCACTGGCCATGGTAGCGATTACCGCGCTGATTGGCTCGCGTGACCTGGGTCAGGAAATCTACAAAGCGCTGCCCAATGCAGATACCGGACGCGGTCTGCTAGCGGGCCTGGGAATTGCCTTCATTGGCATTGTGGCGGACCGACTCATTAACGCCTGGGCCCAAAGGCGCAAGCGCCTATTGGGCATGGCTTAATCACTCAGAGTTTGGAGCCGGCAAGCGCGACAGGGCTGGCGCCAATCGGCCAGCACCTGTCGGCAAATACACTTAGGAAGCCGAAAGCGAATAGCCAATGGCCATGACCGCTACACCTGCGATCAATGTGACATACGGCAAGACACCGGCTTTGTTTTCAATATCACTGGTTTCCTGCAGATCACTCGAGGTGCTTTCCGGAAATACACCACCGTCCTGGATGTAGTGGCGGTATAAAAAGACCGGTATCACCAAAGCAGCAACCACCAAGCCGGTCATCAGGGTTCCGGCGCCCCATACATTGGCGCCCATTCCCATCAGGAACACATTGACAAAACCGAGAAGCGCGCCAATGGCCAGCAACCAGGTCGCTGCTTTGTAGGGGCGGTCCCAATTGCCGCGATCCATACGGTGGATCCATCCTGCGTTGAGGTTGAGGAAGTTAAAGATGATGTAGCCGACATTGGATGCCGCCAGCACAAACACATAGTCGGACAAAAGCAATAACACCAAATTGAAGCAAAGGTCTGTCCACATGGCCGCCGTGGGCGCGCCGTGTTCGTTCACCTTGCTCAAATACTTGGGTAGCCAGCCGTCCGCAGAGGCCTGGTACAGCGTGCGCGAAGAACCGGCCATGGAGGTCATGATGGCCAGAACCAGTGCCAAGATCATCATGGCAATTAGCAAGCTGGTGATGGCCGGTCCTGCACCAATGATGCTGGCCATTGCAGCGGCCACACCCATACCGGAATAAATTTCCGGTGACAAAATACCGTCGTAAATCGCATTGGTTATCGTGCCATCAGCGGCAGTCACAGGTTGGGTAACCACGTTACCTAGGCCAAAGTGCGCTTGAAAAGCCAAAGGAACCAGCAAAAACACCACGATACACAGCAGCCCACTGTAAAAAATGGCTTTGAAGGTATCCGTCTTGGGGTCTTTAAACTCGCTGGTGTAGCAAACTGCGGTTTCAAACCCGTAAGTGGACCACGCTGCGATAAACAAACCGCCAGCCATCAAGGTCAAGCCTGCAGCGTTCCATACTCCGTCACCGGCCAGGCCCTTGTCCCACGCCAAGGGGGCAATGGGGAAAAGATGTGATGCGGACTGCGCACTCATGACGTCGCCGGTAATGAGTGGCACCAGGGCAATCACCATCAGGGGAAATAAAGCAGCAATTGCTAGGATTTTCTGCGTCTTGGCTGAACGCAAAATGCCACCGTGTTGAATGCCAAAAACGGTGAGCAAGATCGCCGCGCCAAGAATGAAGACGGCATTGATGCGCAAGCTTAGACCGGTCTTTATCGACCCCAGGTCCAGCAGCGTAATTTGCCAGGTGTTAATGGCGGCATCGGGTGCGAACAAAGCCATGAGCACGTAGCCGGCCGCTAGCCCCGAACCGATAGAAAGTACGGGGGACCAGGCAAACCAATTGCACCACACCGAAATCGGCGCGACAAATTTACTGTAGCGCAGCCAGGCCATAGCGCCGTAGACTGATGCACCACCCGACTTGTTGGGGTAAAGCCCTGCAATTTCAGCGTAGGTAAATGCCTGCAAAAATCCAAATGCAATAGAGACGGCCCAGACAATCCATGCAGGCTTACCCACGGTCGCAGCGATGGAGCCAATCGAGAACAGTACCAATGCCGGCACACCACTGGCAACCCAGAATGCGCCGGTCCAGCCAATCTTTCTCTGTAAACCCTGCGCTTGCGCGCCGTCAGTCGTAGTCATAGATATTTTCCTTCTGAGGGATCAAAAAAATAGCGTCAGTGGCCCTCGTCCACCTAGCCCAACAAACTAATTAATTCCGCAACCCGGCGACGTTTGGCCACCATCGTCAAATTGCGAGAGCCAGTCCACCATGGTGGCGCGGTTGCGCTCAAAACCTTTGTATTCAGCCAACTCTGTGGGAAGTTCACGTAGAACGCGGTGAAAACGCTTGGCCCATTTGGGGTGGGTCACCAATTCATTGAGTTGAATCAGGTAACAACGGATGGGAAACACCAACGCATTGGAGCGAGGAAGGCGCCAGAAAGACTGTAATTCCACCCGCAGGTACATAAGGTCTCCGACGTTTTCGGGCGTCACCGTGGTGCGATCAGGGCCCCACTTGGGATAGTTTTCGGGACTTGTGTCATGACGCGGATGCACCGTCATGGTCCAATTTAAGCGACGCGCGGGAGCGCCTTGGGGAATGGCGAGTAAAAATTTCAGCGCACGCTGAAAAATACCTAATTCATGGGCCATAGGCACAGGCGCATGCCACTCAAAGAAGTTCATGCCGATATCAAAATCGAGCGACCAGTCCGCCTGGGTAGTCACCATGCCCGCATCCATCCACAAGTTTGCGTCGCGTTGGTCCAAAACACACCAGTCACCCTGGCTTTGGCGCGTGATGTATTCCATGGGCCCATAAGGCAATGTCGCCTCGTCGCCGAAAGTAAAGGACTGCTCAATGCCTAGCGGCTTGTTGAGCCAGCGCCATTGCAATCCATCGCGGTGCAATTCAAACAAATCGGGATAGTCACGCGCTTTATGCGTCATGATCAACTCCAGCAAGTCCCATCCCGCCAAGGTCATATGCGGCAGTGATTGGCAACGCAATGGATCCTCTAGCAAGGTCAGTGCACGCTCCCGCATTTCGGCCACGTAGTGCTCATCTACGTCGAACGACTTCTCATAGACACTGCCTACGCGCCCGTTGGTGTGGGGCTCCATATTGACAGCGTACATATAGCTGTCCTTGTCAAAGGGAAAGGGGAAACGATCAATCGCCCATGGGGAATTGAAGTACACAAAGTCATCCCGAAAGGTTTCGTCTTTGAATTGCAGCACGTTTTGACTCACACATTACTCCTGATTAATCACTCGCAATATTCGAAATGTCGCTGGCACTTAGCGGTCAATGGTGATGGACTGACCTCGGACACGCGAAACGCAAGGCATAATTTTTTCACCGCTGCGTTGGTCTGCTTCACTGAGCCAATGGTCGCGGTGGTCGAGGACTCCATCACACGCAATAACCCGCGTCTCGCACTGGCCGCAGGCGCCACCTCGGCACAAATAAGGCGGATTGAGACCGGCAGCCTCTAAAGCCTCCAGAAAGCTCTGGCGCTCGCCCACCTCTATGCTGCCGCCTGAGGCCGCTAGTTGCACGGTAAAACGGCCGCCGGCTTGCGGGGCGGAAAAATGTTCAAAATGCACCAACTTGTCCGGCCAACCGAGACCGGCCGCTGTCTTGCGCACCCAATCAATCATTCCAGCGGGCCCGCATACATAAAGATGGGTACCCAGAGCTTGGCCTTGCAAAAGCAATTCCAAATTCAATCTTTGGTTTTCAAGATCGAAATAGGTCGCAACGCGCCCCGGATATTTTTCCTTGAGCGCGCTGGCGTAGGCAGCCAGATCGGCACTTTGGGCGCAGTAATGCAACTCGAAAGGCGGTGTCGCCCGTTGCCCCGCTTGAGACAGCTGCTCCATCTGGGCCATAAACGGGGTAATACCAATTCCGCCGGCAATGAATAAATGCTTGTGCGCTCGCAAATTGAGAGAAAACAGGTTGACCGGGTGACCAATGAAACCGGTATCCCCCACCTTGACGTGCTGGTGCAGGAAAAGACTGCCACCCCGCCCAGCATCGTCACGGCGCACTGAAATACTGTAGCTTCGGGTTTCAAACGGATTGCCCATCAGCGAGTAGGGATTCCTGCATGCACCAAACTCGACGATGACGTGGGAGCCCCCAGAAAACACCGGAAGGTTTGACCCGTCCAGCGCGGCAAAAGTAAAGCGGGTAACCAGGGCGTTGACCTGCTGGACTTCGGTCACCCTTACCGGAATTTTGAGATGTTCGGCGCTCATAGAAAACTCGTTACTACGGGAGGTATGTTGTCAGGCTCTTCCGCATGAATACAAACTCCTTGAAAGGCGCCGATACGTCGTGAATAGTGGTCCCGTACCAGCAACCAAAGTTTGCAATGTGCGCATTGCGCCGGCTGGGTGGTCACCTGCTCGGTGATCCCCTTGCAATGCACGCATTGCATACGCCGGGCCAAGGAGCCGCGGTGCTCGGTACTTATGGTGGTGTGGTCCATACCGCCTTGCAAAGCCAACTGCATGACTTGCCCAATCAGTCCCTCGGTACCGGCCAAATATAAGCGCAAGCCCATGTGTGCATCCGTAAAGACTTTGGCAATACGGGGTAAGGCGCTGGCTATGCTGGGCGATTGGTGCCATTGGCGTGGGCGCAAAGACTGCAGCGCCCGGGGAAACGGGGCAACAGCAGGGTCGGAGCCACTCGTTACATAGATGATGTGGGCGTCGGCAAACCAGTCTGGTGGCAGGCGACGCGCCAAATCTGTAATGGCCTGAGCACCTGCGCCGTCAGCTACCAGCAAGTGCGAGCTGCCTTGCATGGGACTGAGGCCCTCATACTTCGGGCGGCTCAACATAGATTCAAGGCAGGCAGCCCGTTTGCCCTTCGCGTGCCACACGTCCTTGGGGTCAAAAGCCAGGGCCGCATCTCCATCGCTAGGCCAGCCTTTGGCGAACTAGCACTTGGCAATGTATGCATAAACAGATCGCACTTTCGTTTCATAAATATCCAAAGCTCAAATCGGTAAATTACGAATTTTTTGGAACCCGCAGCCACTGCACCTAAGCACCCACTGCGCGCCACCTGATGCAAAAAAGTCGAGAACTGCCTTAGGTCTGAAAATTCCTCAAGGGAAACAATTTATCCCTATAGTGCATTATTTTCTCGAAAAATGGAAGAGAGATATGCAGGGATTTACCCTAGTAGACGGGCCCCATCCAAGCGCATGCATCCTGATTTGGCAACTCGTACGCCATAAGTAGGCCCTTGAACTTGGCACGGCCAGGTATCAACCCAGTTGGGGTTGAACCTGAGAGTCAGGCTCAAGAGCGGCCAAGATAGCCGCGCCAGCAATCAATGCAGCGCCGGTCCACTCACCTGTATCCAAAATCGCACCGCCGATGAGCGTGGCGGACAACAAAGCCATAGCAAGTTCGGCTATCGCGATAACGCCAGAACGCCCCGCCTCCATGCGGGACACACTCCATTGCCAGCTTACCGTCGCCAAAGCCAGCCAGCCAATGGCATAAGCAGCCAAATAGGCCCAGACACTGACCGACAACTGAGGCAACACCCAGGCGGCAGGTCCGTGCTGCACGGCTAGCAGCAATGCCGAAGTAAGCAGGCAACCAAGGAACAGTGCGATTGTTTTACTCGCCGTAGGAATGGACTGCGCATGGCGTGCGACCACGTTGTTTGCCGAAAAGGCAAGGCCGGCAGTCAGGGCCAGGAAGTCGGTCCAACCCAAGGGCGCAGCGAAAGATTGGTCTCCACCGACGACCAATAAAACGCCGCCCAATGCGCAGGCAAGTGCTAACAGGCGACGCGCAGTAATGCGTTCCCCCAAAAAAACTCTCCCACCCAAAACGCTCCATACCGGAGCGAGATAAAACAAGAGGGCCACGCGCACCACATCGCCGGCCAGCAATGCACTGATATAGGCGGTATTACCCCACCCACCTACCAGGGAAAGCAGTAAAAAAAGGGGTACGCAATGTCTCCATTGCGCATACTCCCGCACTAACAGTGGCAAACTGATCAGCCCCAAGCCGCCAAACGTGAGTAAGGCCACCATGGGGCCCAACAAGCCTTGACCGGCAAAGTACTTCAGCGGCAGCCACGCCAAGCCCCATAGGGACGCCGAAAAAATCAGCACCCACACCGGCAACATGGGGCTTATGCGCCTGCTGCCGTCAGATTGCAGACGCATCCACATCCTCTGTTGGACTAGAACAATCCCGATATTTTCCCGTCGTCATCGATATCGATGCGCATGGATGCAGGTTCTTTGGGTAAGCCCGGCATGGTCATGATGTCGCCGCAAATCATCACGACGAACTCCGCACCGGCAGACAAACGCACTTCGCGAATATTGACTGTGTGGCCGGAGGGGGCAGCGCGCAGCTTTGGATCGGTGGAAAAGGAATACTGTGTCTTTGCAACGCACACCGGGTAGTGTCCATAACCATCGCTTTGCAGCTTGGCAATCTTGGCCCGCACAGCACTGTCAGCCGAAATATCAGCTGCCCCGTAGACCTTGGTGGCGATCGCGCGCATCTTGTCCCACAGCGTGTCTTCGTCAGCATAGACAAACTTGGTCTTGGCGGTGCCGGATTCAGCCAGCTTAACTACTATGTGCGCCAGCGCTTCCGCGCCCTTGCCGCCTTCGGCCCAGTGGCGCGCCACCACTACCGGCACGCCCATGGCGTCCATGTGGGCGCGCAGTGCATCAAGCTCCTCGGCGGTGTCGGAGGTGAAATGGTTAATCGAGACCACGCAAGGCAGTCCGTAGTTCTCACGCATGTTATGCACATGGCGCTCAAGATTGGCAATACCGCGCTTGACCGCGTCCACGTTGGGCGTGTTGAGGTCTTTCGCCTCGACACCCCCATGGTGCTTGAGGGCACGCAGCGTAGCCACGACCACGCCGGCGTCCGGGCGCAGGCCCGATTTGCGGCACTTGATGTCAATGAACTTTTCCGCACCCAGGTCAGCACCAAAGCCGGCCTCTGTGACCACGTACTCGCCCAGCTTGAGCGCGGCTTTTGTGGCCGTGACCGTGTTACAGCCGTGGGCGATATTGGCAAAGGGGCCGCCATGAATGATGGCAGGGTTGTTTTCCAGTGTCTGCACCAGATTGGGCTTTATCGCGTCTTTGAGGAGCGCAGCCATGGCGCCTTGCGCATTGAGGTCGCTGGCACGGATAGGGGACTGCTCGCGGGTATATCCAACGATGATGTTGCCCAGACGCTCTTTAAGGTCTTTGCGGGAAGTTGCCAGACAGAAAATGGCCATTACTTCGGAGGCCACGACGATGTCAAAACCGTCTTCGCGTGGGAAACCGTTGCCTGGCCCCCCTAGCGATACCACGGTGGTGCGCAGCGCGCGGTCATTCATGTCCATCACACGCCGCCACACAATGCGGCGCGCATCAAAGCCGAGGCTGTTGCCGTGGTGAATATGGTTGTCCATCAGCGCTGCCAAAAGGTTGTGGGCCAGCGCAATGGCGTTGAAGTCACCGGTAAAGTGCAGGTTGATGTCCTCCATTGGCACCACCTGGGCGTAGCCGCCGCCGGCGGCGCCACCTTTCATGCCAAATACGGGGCCTAGTGAGGGCTCGCGTAAGGCGATGACGGTGCGCTTGCCGATCCGATTGAGTGCATCACCCAGGCCCACAGTGGTTGTCGTTTTGCCTTCGCCGGCGGGGGTGGGACTGATGGCCGTCACCAAGATCAGTTTGCCGTCAGGCCCGGTCTGCTGGTTTAGCCAGTTCAGATCAATCTTGGCTTTGTAATGCCCGTAAGGCTCCAATGCCGCCAATGGGATATGCAGCCGCTCCTGGGCCATCTGCATAATGGGTTGTAGCGTTGCGGCTTGCGCAATGTCAATATCTGATAGGGCCATAAATTCTCCTTGAGTAAATTAATTATTTGCTTTATTTCAATTGGATACAAAAATGCTTGCGTACCGCTTTCTCGATCTTCCATACACCCTTAAAGCCAGCCTCAATGACAAAGGCATCGCCAGGGCCTACATGCAAGGCTTCGCCACCGTCGGGCGTGATGCTTATTTCCCCTTCAATCATGTGGACGAACTCGTACTCTGAGTAACTTGCGTGGTAAGTACCCGGTGTGGCTTCCCAAGTACCGGAAATCATGCGTCCATCTGCCGATGTGTGTTGCACCCATGTTTTCATCGTCGGGTGCCCCGCGATGACCTTCCAGCCATCCAAAATGGCAGTACTGGGTTGGGCATCGGTAGCGGGAAGTCTGATAGCCGTGGTGGTGTTCATGGTTTACTCGGTAATGGTCAAAAAGGAATCGAAGGCCTTCCCAATGCGGCCTCAGCGACAGCCGGACTGACGCATCAGCCCGGCCGCGGGACACGACCGTTTAATCCTGGGCGGTACGGCGCTTTTTCTCTTTGTCGTAGAAAGGCATTTCGTGGGCAATGGCATTGACCACCCCGTCAGATCCACGCACCGTCAGCGCTGTCCCTTGCACACACACGGGCACATCCAAACGTGCAATCGCAACCGACCAGTGGTTGAGCGGCGAATACATGGGGCAGGTAACTACACCCACTTTTTTGTCGCCCTGGTAGACCAAGCTGCCTTCTGTCGCCGACTTCGTACTGTCCAGCTTGAGCCCAAACAGTTTGAAGCGCTCTTTGCCCTTGAGCCGGTAGTGCTCCTGCGCACCGCGAAAACCTTGCTTGCCAGGGCTGACGGTGAAGTCCAAACCCAGCTCCCATAGCGTGTCGCCCGGCGCTTCGTCAGCGTAGGGGTACATCTCAGAATTGTCAAAGGGGAAAAACACCAAGTAGCTTTCGGTGCGCAGCATATCCAGGGTGGTGAACCGGCAAGGAATAATCCCCATGTCAGCACCCTCCGAGAGAATGGAGTCCCAGATATGACCCGCATCCTGACCACGGCAGAAAATTTCATAGCCTCGCTCACCGGTGTAGCCGGTGCGCGAAAGCGTGATCGGGTGTCCATACAGCATGGCGGGCATGTGCGTAAAGTAAGCCAATTTGCGCACCGCAGGAATATGTTTTTCCAAAAAATCCACGGCCAGCGGGCCTTGCAGCGATAAATCGTGCATGTTGTCATCAAACCGGATGGACACGTCTTTACCGGTGGAGGCGGCCACCAGGGACTCGTGACCCGCTCCCGAGCCGTGCACGAACATAAAGGAATTGGGCCCGAAGCGGTAGATGATGCCATCGTCAATGAATTTGCCGCGCTCATCGAGCATGGAGCAGTAAACACTGCGGCCCGGCGCCAGCTTTTCAACGTTGCGCGTAGTCACCCGATCCAGCAGATGACTGGCATGGGATCCGTTAATATGGATCTTTTTCAGGCCTGAGACGTCCATGAGTCCGGCCTTGGTGCGCACCGCCATGTACTCTTCATTCGCATCTTTGCCATAGGACCATGCGGTACCCATGCCACTCCAGTCTTCTAACTTCGAACCAAGCGCAAGGTGGCGCTCCGCTAGCGCCGAAAATCTCCAAGAGGCTGTCATGACTTTCCTTTCATATGGTGAGTGATGTGTACGACGAAGTTACCTGTATGCAACTTATTTTCATTATGACGTATTATCTTGTCAGTTTGGAAAAGAGTTATCAAGGGTATTCCCTCATGCACAGCGCGCGCTCGTTGTAGGAAACTAAGTTCAATACAATGAAATTTTTAACACCTTAATTTTTGGGAAGTTCCTTATGAAAAAACGCGTAGCAGTCATTGGTGCAGGACCCAGCGGATTGGCGCAACTGCGGGCTTTTCAATCAGCGGCGGCCAAAGGGGCCGACATCCCGGAGGTGGTCTGTTTTGAAAAGCAAGACAACTGGGGAGGCTTATGGAACTACACCTGGCGCACGGGTTTAGATGAGTACGGTGAGCCGGTCCATGGGTCTATGTATCGCTATTTGTGGAGCAATGGCCCCAAAGAGGGTTTGGAGTTTTCGGACTACAGCTTTGAAGCGCATTTTGGACGGCAAATTGCTTCCTATCCCCCCCGGGCCGTGATGTTGGATTACATCGAAGGTCGGGTGAATAAAGCCAATGTGCGTCCATGGATACGTTTTCGCACCCCTGTTCGCAACGTCCATTACGACGAAAGCACCCAACTATTTGATGTGACGGTGCACGATCTGGTCAACAACCGGGTCTACACGGAGCAATTTGACTATGTGGTGGTAGCCAATGGTCACTTCTCAACGCCTAACGTACCCTCCTTTCCCGGCTTTGAGGACTTCCCAGGACGGGTTTTGCACGCGCATGATTTTCGCGATGCTGTGGAATTTGTGGGCAAAGATGTTTTGATCATTGGCACCAGCTATTCCGCCGAAGACATTGGCTCGCAGTGCTGGAAGTACGGCTGCAAGTCGGTCACCGTGAGCCATCGCACCAGCCCCATGGGCTATGACTGGCCGGACAACTGGGAAGAGAAACCATTGCTGCAAAAATTAGAAGGCAAGGTGGCACACTTTAAGGACGGTAGCAGCAAGGAGGTAGACGCTGTGATTCTGTGCACCGGCTATCTGCACCATTTCCCCTTCCTGCCCGATGCGCTGCGTCTGCAGACCAACAATCGACTGTGGCCTCGTAATTTGTACCGTGGCGTAGTCTGGGAAGCCAACCCTAAGGTGTTTTACTTAGGCATGCAGGACCAGTGGTATACCTTTAACATGTTTGATGCACAAGCTTGGTATGCCCGCGACATCATGATGGGCCGCATCGCAGTGCCCGATGCGCCAACCATGCAGGCCGATGGGCAAGCCTGGGCAGATCGCGAAGCAGCGCTGGCCGACTCCCATGAAGCCATTGAATACCAAGGCGCCTATGTGCAGTCCTTGGTCGATCTCACCGATTACCCGGACTTCGATATCAAAGGCATGAACGAGGCATTTTTTGCTTGGAAACAGCACAAGGTGGAAAACATCATGGGCTTTCGTGACAACAGCTACAAATCCCTCATCACAGGCACGATGGCGCCGCCACACCACACGCCCTGGAAAGATGCCTTAGACGACTCCATGCAAACCTATCTGCGGCCCAAGCGCTAAGGTGGTAGCCACCGATGACCTTAGCAACGCCAAGCTGGCGTTGCGCCTTTGCGATTGGACGAATTTATGCAAACGATGAACGAAGACGGTTCGCTATCGCCCACCCAGACCGCTTCGCAAAACCAGCTCCTGAGCGGGGCGGTCCTGGAGCAGCCATTTACGGGGCTTGAACCGCTACAAGATATCTTGGTAAAAAGCGCCAGTGCCAGGGCTTATGCCGTGAAGGCTGGGCAGTACATCCAAATCATCGATGTCGATGGCAAGCAATGCACCGACTTTCAATGCTTTTCGCAAGCCAAGCTGGACCAAGGTCTGCAGTTACCCCTGGATGTGACGACCACACGTACATTGATGGGTCACGCCTATCCCATGCCGGGGCTGCATGCGAAATACTTCGATCAAGACATGACCGGCTTAATCGAAGTGGTTCAGGACACGGTAGGCAGACACGACGCTTTTGCCATGGCCTGTGCTGCCAAGTACTACGACGATTTGGGTTACCCAGGCCATAACAATTGCAGCGAAAACTTCAATGCTGCGCTGGCCGAATTTGGTATCGCAGGTCGCCGCGGCTGGATGGCGATCAATTTTTTCTTCAACACCTTTATCGACAGCCATGGGGTGGTGGGGTCGGACGAACCCTGGTCTCGCCCAGGCGACTATGTGTTGCTGCGCGCAATGACAGATTTGGTCTGCGTGTCTTCCGCTTGCCCGGACGACACCAGCCCAGCCAATGGCTGGAATCCCACCGACATCCGCGTTCGGGTGTTTGATGCGTCCCACAGTTTCCCAGCCGGTATTGCCTACCGGGTGACCCCCAAATCGGAGCCCACTATGAGCCGCCAGTCTGCCTTTCATCCCCGCACCTCGGAATTGACGCGAAATTTTGTAGAGTACAAGGGGTTTTGGCTGGCGCGCAGCTATGCCAAAAGCGATGCAATTACCGAATACTGGGCATGCCGGGAGAAGGCCGTCTTGATCGACCTTTCGGCATTGCGCAAGTTCGAAGTTACCGGACCCGGCGCCGAAGCGCTATTGCAACATTGCCTGACGCGCGACGTTAAAAAACTCGGTGTGGGACAGGTGGTCTATTCGGCAATGTGCTACCCGCATGGCGGCATGATCGATGATGGCACCTTGCTGCGTTTAGGGCGAGATAATTTTCGCTGGATAGGCGGGGATGATTTTGGCGGCGTGTGGCTGCAAGAACAGGCCAATGCATTGGGCTTGCAAGTACTGGTGCGCAACTCGACCGACCAGTTACACAATATTGCCATCCAAGGCCCGGCCAGCCGCACATTGCTAAAACAAGTGATCTGGACACCACCACACCAGCCCGCAATGGCGGAACTGGAGTGGTTCCGATTTACTGTGGGCCGCCTAGGTGATGCCAGTGGCCCGCCGCTCATGGTCTCGCGTACCGGCTACACGGGTGAGTTGGGCTATGAAGTATGGTGCCATCCGCGTGATGCCTGCGCCGTGTTTGACGCGGTCTGGGCTGCAGGTCAGCCGCTGGGTTTGACGGCAATGGGCTTGGACGGCCTGGACATGGTGCGTATTGAAGCGGGCCTCATATTTGCGGGCTACGAGTTTTCTGACCAAAGCGATCCGTTTGAAGCAGGTATTGGCTTTACCGTTCCGCTCAAGGGAAAAACGGATGACTTCATAGGACGCGCCGCACTGCAAAGGCGCAAAGACAATCCGGCCCATAAGTTAGTGGGCTTGGACATTGACAGCGCGCAGGCCGTGGGCCATGGGGATGGTATTTACGCCGGTCGCGCGCAAGTCGGTGTGGTCACCTCGGCAATGCGATCACCCTTGCTGGGCAAAACGATTGCGCTAGCGCGCATGGACATTCACCACGCCGAGATCGGCACCACCGTGGAAATCGGCAAGCTTGACGGCCAGCAGAAACGCCTTGCCGCAACGGTAGTGCGCTTCCCGCATTACGACCCCGAGAAAACCAAGCCGCGCAGTTAAGCTGAGCAGGCGCTAAGCCTGCCAAAAGGAATCGTCGGCAAGGTAAGTTTTTTGCGCTGCCCGCCGACGCGCCGAGCGGATGGTATTGGCAATGAGCATAGTCACCGTCATCGGTCCTACGCCTCCGGGTACCGGGGTGATCCAGCCCGCGCGCTACTTGACCGAGTCAAAGTCCACGTCACCCACCGTCGTGCCATCGGGAAGTTTGTTGATTCCCACATCGATCACGCAGGCGCCTTGACGCACCATCGGGGCGGTGATCAGGCCGGGTCTGCCAGCGGCCACAATCAGAATATCCGCCAAGATGGTGTGCTGCGCCAGGTCTCGGGTTTTTGCGTGGCATACGGTAACCGTTGCTTCGCGTTGCAGCAGCATCAGCGCCATGGGCTTGCCCACGATGTTGCTGGCGCCGACGATCACGGCATTCTTTCCCTCCACCTCGATACCCGCACTGTCCAGAAGCAATTGCACGCCAAAGGGTGTGCAGGGCGGGAAGATGGTATTGCCAACGACCAGCGCACCGACGTTGTACAGGTGAAAACCATCGACGTCTTTGTCAACGTCAATAGCCGCCAAAACCTTGCGTAAGTCGATGTGGGGAGGCAAGGGCAACTGGACCAAGATGCCATCAATTTCGGGATGCTGATTGAGTTTCCCGATAGCCTGCAGCACATCAAATTCCGGCACATCCGCCGGAAAAACTTGCAAATGTGAGCGTACGCCGCATTCCTGGCAGGCACGCGTTTTGTTTCCGACATAGAGGCGCGAAGCAGGGTTGTCACCCACCAGGATCACCGCCAAACCGGGCGCTACGCCGGCCGCATTGAGCTCGCCAACCTCTTGCGCGTATTTTTTGCGCAGGACTTTTGCGACGGCTTTTCCGTCAATGATGGTCGCGGTCATTCCCTCGTACTCAAAACCTACCGTCGTGGCCAGGAATCCAGTTGGTTCCTGCCAAGGGCAAACGCGCCATGGCAGCTGCCTCAACCGTGAGCGCCACCAAGTCCTCGCGTTCTAAGTGATGTACGTTTTGCTTGCCGCAGGCGCGCGCAATCGTAGTTAATTCCATATTGAGCGTCTTGAGATAGTTGCGCAGTCGTTTGGCGCCGACATCGGGCTGCAGACGCTGCTCCAATATGGCATCCTGGGTTGTCACGCCCACCGGACATTTTCCCGTATGGCAATGATGGCAATAGCCTGGTGCGGTACCCAGCGCCTCGTACTCAGCCAGCGCACTCATATGCTCACCATCTTGCATATAACTTGGCGAGTTGCAACCCAAAGCCACTAATACGCCCTGCCCCAATGCCACGGCATCTGCACCCATGGCAAGGGCTTTGGCGACATCGGCGCCAGTACGGATACCGCCAGAAATGATCAATTGCACTTTCCCCACCATGTCCAAGTCTTCCAGCGCATCCACCGCCTGGCGCAGGGCACCCAGCGTGGGAATACCCACATGCTCGATAAAGCAGGTCTGCGTTGCCGCGGTACCGCCCTGCATGCCATCGACCACCACCACATCAGCACCGGCATGGACTGCGAGTTTGACGTCGTTAAAAACCCGCGTGGCACCGACCTTCACGTAAATCGGCTTCTCCCAGTCGGTGATTTCACGTAATTCATTGATCTTGATGGTCAGGTCATCCGGACCCGTCCAATCGGGTTGTCGACAGGCCGATCGCTGGTCAACCCCCTCTGGCAGGGTACGCATCTTGGCCACGCGCGGATTGACTTTCTGGCCTAACAACATGCCGCCGCCGCCAGGTTTGGCACCTTGCCCGATGACCACCTCGATCGCATCAGCACGCCGCACATCGTCAGGGTTGAAGCCATAGCGAGAAGGCAAACATTGGTACACCAAGGTTTTAGAAGAGTCCCGTTCCTCTTTGGTCATGCCACCGTCGCCCGTGGTGGTGGAAGTGCCCATTTCAGTGGCTGCGCGGCCCAGTGACTCTTTGACATTGGCGGACAAGGCGCCAAAACTCATGCCAGCGATAGTGATCGGTATATCTAACTCGATGGGTTTTTTTGCAAAGCGCGTGCCCAGCACGGTCTTGGTGGTACAGCGCTCGCGATAGCCCTCCAAAGGATAACGCGACAGTGATGCTGCTAAGAATAAGAGATCATCAAAATGGGGAAGCTGGCGCTTGGCACCCAATCCGCGAATCTCGTAAAGACCATGTGCCGCGGCGTTGCGGATGTATTGCAACATTTTGGCGTCATAGCCCCAGGACTCTTCGTGCGAGGCGGACTTAAAAAAATTCATCTTTTGTTCCATAGCATTCTTTCTAGTATTCCTGATTGGCGTCGGCGTTCCAGTGGTAGAGCTCACGCTTACTCGCAACACGTTTGAAATCTGCCGCTCGGTGTTGGGTCATACCAGCTTGTGCGAGCAAATCTGTCACGGTCTGCAGCTCCTGCGCGCCCATAGGCTCCAACTGCGCATCCGCACCCAAAGACTTGATGTTGCCTTTGACATACAGAACCGCCTCGTATAAAGAGTCGCCCAGACCATCACCGGCATCGCCACACACCACCATGCGACCTGCCTGTGCCATAAAGGCAGAAAAGCTGCCCACGGAGCCACCCACCACAATATTGCCGCCCTTGAGCGAAATCCCGCAGCGTAGAGCAGCGTTGCCGTCGATGACCAGCAAGCCGCCATGGGCTGAGGCGCCGGCACTATTGCTGGCAAAGCCCTTGACGTGGACGCGACCGCTCATCATGTTCTCGGCTACACCCGTACCAGCGCTGCCTTCGATCGTGATATCGGCATGCATATTCATCCCCGCCGCGTAGTAACCGGCGTGGCCATGTACCACTACTTTGACAGGCGCGTTGAGCCCGGCGGCGATGCTGTGTGCACCGTCAGGGTGATGGACCTCAACGGTTCCAGGCGATGCCTTGCCCGCATCGCTGTGCAAGAACTGGTTGAGTTCGCGCACCGATTGCTGGCGCAAATCAAAATTTAGGCCTTCCATATATACATCTCCTGAGGTGCGGGTTCGAACACATAGGCATGGTCGATATCGGGCAGGTGCGCGAGCGAGCGGAACTCCGAGGCGATGGCCACATAGTCGTCGGTCTCGGCGATCACTGCCGGTTTGCAGGCAAAGGGGTCGCGGATCAGCGCGAGCTGATTCTCAGTCCCCATGAGCAGGGTGTAAAAACCGTCGAGCTCATCAAACCCCGTTTCCAGCGCGGTTTTTAGATCGTCGCCTTCACGCATACGCCATTCGATAAAGCGGCAAGCGCTTTCGGTGTCGTTGTCAGTGTCAAACTTGATGCCGCGCGGCTCCAGCATGCGCCGGATCTGGTAAGGGTTGGAGAGCGAGCCGTTGTGCACCATGCAGAAGTCTTGGCCAGCGGTAAACGGATGGGCTCGATCCGGCGTCACTGCCGACTCGGTGGCCATACGGGTGTGGCCCACCACATGCGAGCCCGTCATGTGCGCAAAGTCATAGCGCTGTGCCACGGCAGCGGGCATGCCGATGTCTTTGTACAAATCAATGCTGCGGCCCAAAGAGAGCAAATGCAGCAGCGGGTCATAGGCCTTGATGAAATGTTGCGCCTGCACAGGGTCACCGGTGACGGTGATGATGGCGTGGTTGTCCTTGGTCTGCACTGTCACAACGCTGCCCTGGTGTTTCTCCAGCGCTGCAGCCAATGCTTGCCAGTCAAAGCCCGAACCCAGAGCGGTCAGACCCGAGTACACGCTGATCTTGCGGGCATGCTCGTCGCTCAGCGGATCGCTGAAAACAGCCAAACCTGCAGAGTCCGGTCCGCGTTCGGTCATGCCGATCAGCATGGGCGTCATCCAGCGCCCTAGCTCGCTGCGCAGCGCAGGCTTTTTAATCAGTAATCCAATAATTCCGCACATGGTCAGTCCTTTGCAAAACCCTTGGGCAAGGGGTTAGAAAAATTCGAGGTAGGTTTTGATTTCCCAGTCGGAAACGTGGCGCATGTATTCCACCCACTCCATGCGCTTGAGATCGACAAAGGTCTGCGCCACTGGACCGAGTGCATCCATGATGACGCGGTCTGCTTCCAATGCGTCGATGGCTTCGTTGAGGTTTTGGGGCAGCGTCTCAATGCCTCGGCTGCGCAGCTCTGCAGGGCTCATCTCATAGAGGTTTTCGTTGACCGGGTCACCTGGGTCGATCTGGTTTTTCATACCATCCATGCCTGCGGCAATCACCGCTGCAGCTGCCAGGTAAGGGTTGCAGCCACCATCGGGCACGCGCAGCTCCAAACGTCCGCCCGGGATGCGCACCATGCAGGAGCGGTTGTTATTGCCGTAGCTCACATAAGCGGGGGCCCAAGTTGCGCCAGTGAGCGAACGCCCGACCACCAGCCGCTTGTAGGAGTTGACGGTGGGGCAGCAAATGGCGGTCAGCGCTTTGGCGTGCTTGAGCACACCGCCCAGGAAGTGGTAGGCCATGGTCGACAAATCCAGCCCGCGCTTGTCAGACTTGTCTTCGAACAGGTTGCGCTTGCCATCGCCCATGGACATGTGCATGTGCATGCCATTGCCCGGGCGGTTGCTAAAGGGCTTGGGCATGAAGGAGCAGATAAGCCCCATGTCGTTGGCAATCTCGGCGGCAGCCATCTTGAAGCCGATGAACTGATCGGCCGATGTCAGGCAGTCGCCATAGGTGTAATTGATCTCGAACTGGCCGTTGCCGTCTTCATGGTCGATCTGGTAGACGTCCAACCCAGAGCCAATGGCCGCCGTCACCAAGCGGTCCATGTACTCGCGGGTGCGCGATAAGGCTTTGTAGTCGTAGCAGGGTTTTTGCAGGGTATCGCTGGCGTCGCAGGGCACGATGTTGCCCTGCTCGTCGCGGCGCAAGACCGAGAACTCAGGCTCCAAGCCGGTAAAGAAAGTCAGGCCTTGTTCCTTGAGCAGGGCTACCTGTTTTTTCAGCACCACGCGGCTGTCGTATTCCCAGGGCTTACCGTGGACATGGCCGTCGCAGACGATACGGGCATAACCGGGTTGCCAGGGCACCAAGCTGACCGCGCCCAGGTCGCCACGGGCCATGTAATCCGGCCCATGCGGCTGGATGCCCAGGCCCCAGACCGCAAACCCGGCAAAACCGGCGCCGGTGTCCAGCACTTCATCAAAATGTGAGACCGGGACCGCTTTGGCTTTGGCCGCGCCGTGGATGTCCACAAACTGCGCCAGCACATAGCGTACGTTGTTGTCTTTGAAAAATTTCTTGGCCTCGTCTCGATTCATTGTGTGTCTCCTTAAGTTTGGGCAAAGGTTCTGGGTTCTTTTTAAAAAATTCGAGGCGCCGGGCACAGGCGCAGGCTGCCGCAATCGCGCGCCACCTCCGCGAGCGTGTCCCATAAATAACTGCCCATGGTGCCGTCAGCCCAGAGCAGCATGGCGTCGCCGCGCCACAGCAGGGTTACACCGACGCCCACCATGGTGGTCAAGAACACCGCGTCCGGCGGGTTCTCGCGGGCTTGCAAATCGACCGAGCAGACTTGGCGCAGCAAGGTGTGCAGCGCCGGTCCTTCGAGTTGCAGGGCTGCGTCTTGGCGCAGGACTGGATACAAGCCATGTACCCGCCCTGCGGGCAAGGCAGCATCCTGCAGGAGGCCCAGGGTGGCGGCGTCAGCTTCAATCAAAAACTCGGTGACACCAAGGCGCGCGACCAGGCCACCGGTCGCCAGCTCCAGGTAACGGTTGTACACAGGCGGCACAGGCAAGCCGTGTTCGGCCAGCCACTGTGGCGCTGCAGGGCCTTTGAAGCCCCAGCGGGCCGTCTGTAACGAGCGGTCGGTCAGGGTCAGGTCCGCTGCGACCGGGCCCGCGGCTTGGGCGCTCCAGTGATGCGCTGACTCGCAGGGCGAAGCGCGGCGTGGCGCGTGCGTCACGGTGTTCATACACTGGCCTCCTTTTGGCGGGCACCGGCAGCGTCGTAGAACGGTAGCGCCACCACCTTCGCGTTAACCATCTTGCCGCTGGTCAGACGCAACGGCAGGCGGGTGCCCACGGCACTTAGCGCGGGTGTGACATAGGCCATGCCGATGACCTGCCCCAGCGCCGGGCTGAACGCCACGCTGGTGATACGCCCGCTGATCGCGCCGTCCACGATGACCAGATGGCTTTCCGAGGGCATATCGGGGTGGCTGTCCTGACTGGCGTCCATGCCGGGAATTTCCAGTGTGAAGCCGACCAGCGTCTGCTTTTGCTTTTGTTTAGCAATCGCCTGCAGGCTACGCTGGCCGATGAAAAACGATTTGTCCAACTTGGTCGCCCAGCCCAAAGACGCTTCGCGCGGCACGCTCAAGCCATCTGTGTCCTGGCCAATAATGATGTGGCCCTTTTCCAGCCGTAACAGGCGCTGCGCCTCCACGCCGAAGGGGCGTATGCCCAGGTTTGCTCCGGCTTGCATCAGGGCCTGCCACAGCGCAGCGCCATGCTCGGCCGGCACATGAATCTCATAGCCCCACTCCCCGACAAAACCCACGCGCATAGCGCGCGCCGCAATGCCGGCAACCTCTATGGCGCGTACGCCGAGGTAAGGGAAAGCGGTACCGTCCAGATCCGCGCTGGTCAGCGTGGCCAGCAACTGGCGCGCCTGCGGACCGGCCACATTCACGCCGGCAAACGCACCCGTGTGGTTAACAATGCCGCAGTCCATACGCCACAGGGTGTTCAGGCGCGAGAGTTCGCGGTACACCGTGGCCGCACCGGAGGTGGTGGTCGTGAAATAAAAATGCTGCTCACCCAGGCGTGCAACCACGCCGTCATCAATCACAACGCCAGATTCGTCGCACATCACTGCATAGCGGGTCATGCCCACCGCCAGATTGGTGTAGCGCGAGATGTAGATGCGTTCTAAAAATTCGGCGGCTTGCGGGCCGATGACTTCGAGCTTGCCCAGTGTGCCCACGTCGATGATGCCCACTTTTTCGCGCACATTCATCGCCTCTTCGCGTATGCATTGCATGCGCGATCTGCCAGCCACCGCGTAGTATTCGGGGCGCAGCCACATACCCGCCGCCATCCAGACCGCGCCGGCTTGCGCATGCAGGGCCCGCATGGGGGTATGCCGCTCGGGGGTGAAACCGCGCCCGGCCAGGTGGGAAATCGGCACCGGATGGTAGAACGGTCGCGCGGTGGTAGTGCCGACCTCGATAGGGGTTTTGCCAGTGATGCGCGCCAGCACCCGCAGCGCTGTCATATTGGAATGTTTGCCCTGGCTGGGCCCCATACCGTGGGGGGTGTAACGCT
>JBBAPY010000013.1:0-23491 GCA_040400635.1 Rhodoferax sp. | reverse complement strand
CCCTGGTTGCTGCCGCGCGAAAGCACGGCATGCAATCGGTCAACGTGGATTTGATTTACGGCCTGCCCCTGCAAAGCCCCCAGTCCTTTGATCGCACCTTGGAGCAGGTGGCGCGCTTGCGGCCAGACCGCATTGCGCTGTACGCCTATGCACATTTACCCACACGCTTTAAGCCGCAGCGGCGCATCGATGCCATGCAGCTGCCCGGCGCGGCAGACAAAGTCAGCATGCTGTCACGCTCGCTGGCAGCCTTGGCGGCGGCGGGCTATGTTTACGTAGGCATGGACCACTTTGCCCTGGCGGAGGATGCACTGGCCGTAGCCAAACGCCAGGGCCGATTGCACCGCAATTTTCAGGGCTACAGCACCCAGCCCGATTGCGACCTGATCGCACTGGGCGTGTCCTCCATTGGCAGCGTAGGCGCGGTCTATTGCCAAAACGCCAAGACCCTGGACGAGTATTACGACCTGCTGAACCATGACCATTTGCCCGTGGTGCGCGGGTTGGCGCTCAGTCGCGATGATGTTTTGCGTCGATCGGTCATCATGGCTTTAATGTGCCAGGGTGCGGTGCATTTCGATTCGGTGGCCGTTGCACATCTGGTGGACTTCGCTCGCTATTTCGCGCCGGAGTTACAAGCGCTTGAGCCCTTGCAAGCGCAGGGCTTGGTGGAAGTGGATGCCGTGGGGATTCAGGTTACCGCTATGGGTTGGTACTTTGTGCGCGCTATTGCGATGGTGTTTGACCGCCATTTGCAGGCCTACGTCAACCGCAACCGCTTCTCCAAAATCTTGTAAGGCCGGTTAGCATCGAAACGTGTCCAATACGCTTACGTCTCTTGCGCCCACGGCCTTGCTGATGGGCTTGGCCGGTGGCCCGCATTGCGTGGCCATGTGTGGTGCGACCTGCGCCGGTATTGGCCAGGCGGCAGGCCCAGCGCGAGGCCGTGCGCTGCTGTCTTTTCAGGCCGGGCGCGTCATTGGTTATGCCGGCTTGGGCGCGCTGGCGGCTGCATCCATGCAGGGCTTGGGCTGGTTGACGGTGCAGTCCGTGGCGTTGCGTCCGCTTTGGACTTTTCTCCATATCGCCGCCATCGCCCTGGGTTTGCTTTTGCTGTGGCGCGCACGCCAGCCGCAGTGGCTGGAAACTTGGGGCCGCTTTTTCTGGGCGCGCGCCCAAGGCCTGGGCTTGCACACCGGCGTGGCGCCGGGCGCCGTGGGCATGTTGTGGGCGCTGTTGCCCTGCGGTCTCTTGTATTCTGCCGTCATGGTCTCAGCGCTGGCCGGGAGCGTGGCAGGCGGTGCGCTGCTGATGGCCTTGTTTGCGCTGGGCAGCGGCATCAGCATGCTGGCTGGGCCCTGGCTGTGGCTGCGCTGGGCGGCGCGCCGGACCTTGCCCGCCGATAGCGCGGAGCAGGCCACCGCTTCATCCCTGCAGGCACGCAAGGGCAATCGGGGCAGTGCGCAGACAGGCTCTCCTCTTGTGTTTCATCCGACAGGAATTCCGGTAAACCATCTCACAGGTCATCTCACGGCCATGAAGGCGCTGGTCGCGCCTGCACCAACAGCCGCAGCGCGCGGTGACTGGGGCGTGCGTCTGGCCGGTGCGGCTTTGGCTTGCAGCGCGGCCTGGGCCTTGTGGATGGACTTGGCGCATAACGCAGCGCCTTGGTGTGTGGTGGCGTGAGGTCTGTCCCGCCTAGGGATAACGACTGGCCATATCACGATGAAATCTTCTCCCGCCGCAGGACCACAACTTTCGTTCCAAGCTGTCATGGAGACTTGGGCCGAGGGGATGGACTATTGCGCCGTTCCGTACCGGAGGCCGTCATAGCCGCGCACAAAGAACGAGAGAAGGCAATCGACCAAGTCACGCCCAAATGGCACCTAAGGTCCTAGCGACCCGCGTCAACCAACGAGCAGTGCGGCTTAAAACCGCGCTCGGTGTTAGAAATTGAAAAAATTTAGACTTCCAGTGTTGCCTTCAACGATGCGCAACATTGCGACGCCCTAGACCTTCAGCGATAAAGGCCAGAACTAAGGCATTGAGCGAAACACCTTCAGTTTTCGCTCTGGCGGTTAGTTGCATGTGCATGGAGCGTGGAAGTCGTGCCAAAACCTTGCCTGATGCCGACGCAGGCGTGAAGTCTTCAGCATTGAAAGCTGGGGCAGGGATTTCCTGCCCCATGTCCACCATCGCACTGATCGTTGCCATGAACGCTTCGCGACCATCCGCAATGGCTTCGAGTTCGGATGCCCCGTCCGCCATAACACCGGGAATGTCGGGCATGGTGAACATGAAGCCGCCACCGTCCTCAGCATGAATGGGGCTGACCATATGGCTGTAGGCTTCAAAGGGGAAGAGGGGCTTCACTTGTGCAATGGTCTTGATGGTCATGGCTTACTCCTGAATCTGATCAATGAGCGCAACAAAGCGCTTGATGTAAGTGGCTTTGATGGGCCGGTGGGCTGGAACAGACAGTGGGTCTCTCACCGAAGGATGCGAAAAAACATAGTGACTGCCCCCGGTACTGCGCACTTCCATAATTTAGTTGCCGTGTTCATTGCCTCTATGATAGCGCCTGTAATATCATTTTTCAAGTAGCATGTCATTCATTTGACGCGCGTTGAATTCGCAGCTGATTAAGTGGTTCGACTTGATGGTGTGCAAAATGGTGCCAAGCAGGGCCGGACCGAGTGTGGTCTTGACCACTAAGCGGTTAGTAAAATCCGCGGCTGAAAACCTGGTGTTGGCGGCTTAAAAAAGCGAATATTTGAAAGAATATTCGTCAGATTTAGACAAATTTTCAGACCTACTTAAGTAGCTGATTTAAAGAAATTTCGAATGACATATTCGCCTTGGAGACTGAGTTGTGCGCCAATGATGGACTGGACCGACCGGCATTGCCGTTATTTCCACCGCCTGCTGACGCGCCACACCCGGCTCTATACCGAGATGGTGACCACCGGCGCGCTGCTGCATGGCGATGTGGCGCGGCACTTGCGCTTTAACCTCGAAGAGCAGCCGCTGGCGCTACAACTCGGTGGCAGCGAGCCGGCCGACTTGGCGCGGGCCGCGCGCATGGGCGTGCAATGGGGCTATGACGAAATCAACCTCAACTGCGGCTGCCCCAGCGAGCGGGTGCAGCGCGGCGCGTTTGGTGCCTGCCTAATGAACGAACCGGCGCTGGTGGCCGATTGCGTCAAGGCTATTGTCGATGTGGTGGGTGTGCCGGTCACGGTCAAGCACCGCATCGGCATCGATAAAAACGAGGACTACGCTTTTGTGCGCGACTTTGTCGGCACGGTGGCGCAAGCCGGTTGCCACGTGTTTATCGTGCATGCGCGCAATGCCTGGTTGCAAGGCCTGTCGCCCAAAGAGAACCGCGAAATTCCGCCTTTGCGTTACGACATGGCCTACTGCTTGAAGCAAGATTTTCCAAGCCTGCAGATCGTCGTGAACGGCGGCGTTACGAACAACGTTGATATCGCCACGCATTTACAACGAGTCGATGGCGTCATGCTCGGGCGCGAAGCGTATTACCGCCCTTGGTTGATGACCGAGTGGGACGCACTTTTTTATGGCGACGCGCATACGCCGCCATTGCCCGAAGTAGTGGAAGAAGCCATGGTGCGCTACATGGAGCGCGCCTTTGCGCAGGACGGCTGCCCCTGGTATGCGATAGCCCGCCACATGCTGGGCCTGTACCACGGGCGGCGCGGCGCGCGCTTGTGGCGCCAGGTCTGGAGTGACCACCGTTTAAAGCCCTTGCCTCCGCGCGAGGTGCTGGCGCGCGCGCATGCGGCCATGGCGCAGGCCGCTGTCGTGGCAGACCATGCAGCCTGAGCCACGTGCTGGCGCGCTGCGTACTGCCAAATTGCTGATCTGGGTAATTCCGCTGTTGTGGATAGTCAATTCCGTCATCGCCCGGCGCGCTGCCGGCGTTATCACGCCGCATGTGCTGGCTTGGGGACGTTGGGCCCTGGCCGGGGCGATATTGGCCTGGTTCACGCGCGCCGAGCTTTGGCAGCACCGGCAAGAGCTGCGCACACACTGGCGGCGGTATTTGTTGCTGGGCGCCTGCGGCATGTGGATTTGCGGCGCGGCGGTGTACTTTGCCGGGCAGACCACCACCGTGATAAATATCTCGCTGATCTACGCCGCCTCGCCGGTAATGATTGCCGTGGGCTCGGTGCTATGGCTGCGCGAGGCTTTTTCTAAACGCCAGTCGCTGGGTGTGGTGCTGGCCCTGGTGGGCGTGGTGCATGTGGTGGTGCAGGGCCAATGGCTCTTGCTCACGCAAGTGGTTTTTGTGCCGGGCGATTTGTGGATCGCCGCTGCCGCCACCGCCTGGGCTGCTTATTCCATGCTGCAAAAACATTGGGGCAACCCCATGAGCGCAAGCGCCCAACTGGCCGTCATCTGCGCCGGTGGCGTGGTGGTGCTGACGCCTTTTGCGGCGTGGGAATTGTTGCAAGGCGGTCCGCCTTTGGGCACGCAAGCACTGGCCCTGGTGGTGATGGCCGCGCTGTTTCCCGGCGTGCTGGCCTATTGGATTTATGGCTGGACGCAATCGGTCCTCGGCCCCGGCCCGGTGGCGATGACGATGTACTTGGGCCCTTTGTACGCAGCGGTGGTGGCCTGGCTTTTTCTAGGCGAGGCGCTGGAGCTGCACCACCTGACCGGCGGCGTTTTGATACTGTCTGGCGTGGGGCTGGTGGTGGCGGGGAAGCGGGCGGGGGACTGAGCGAGACGCGCGCCTTGCCTCATTGATGCGGCCCAATGCGGCTATTTTTTGTTCAATGTCCTTTTGGCATTTTTCTTTATCTTAAACGGCATATTTTTACCTTTTATGATCATAAATCTACATAAAAATCCTAATTAGGATGCTTATGAAGCGGAAAAATTTACCTATAATATAAATTTTAGAGGCGTTTTTATGCCTTTAATATCAATTTTTTATCTTTAAAGGCGTAATAAGGGCGTTTACGACGATTGATATGAGGGCAATTTAAGATGATCGAAAACCAGACACTGAACGAGCATGAGCTTGACCTGGGCGAAAAACTCAAGCGGCTGCGTCTCAATAAAAACTGGGATCAGAAAATGCTTGCGGCGCGCGCTGGCATAAGCGTACGTGCCTTGCGAAACCTCGAAGGGGGCCAAGGCTCGACGGTCAAAACCTTGTTGAGCATCGTGCGTGCACTTGGCCGGGAGTCGTGGCTAGAAACGATAGCGCCAGTAGCGACGATCAATCCCTTGACTCTGACAAGTCGTGCTTCACAGCGCGTGCGCGCAACAAGCCCCAAAGTGAGGATCAATGCAGCCAAACGGCTTCTTGCTACCGCGCAGACGGCCCAAGTTAATGGCCAACCGGCGCCTGCCTCACTATTTGAAATGAATGCAGCGCGTCGATTAGTCGCAAGCACCCAGCAAGAAATTGAATCCTCACCGCCCAAAAAATCTGAATCTCCATAAGGCATTTCAGTAATCGTATGAACTCGCAAAAAACCACTACAAAAATAGTAAGGAGCAAGCCGTTTATACACGTCGACGTAGTCAAGGTGTACTTGTGGCAAATACACATAGGCTCCGTCAGCCTTGACCCAAAGTATGGGTTCTATGTCTTTAACTACACCGAAGAATTTATCCAAAGCGGCATCGAGCCATCACCTTTGCAGATGCCTCTGTCAGAGGAAGGTTACCTATTTACGGATCTTCCAGAAGCAACCTACCAACGATTGCCAGCCATGCTCAGCGACTCGCTGCCGGATGATTTTGGTAATGCACTTATCGACCGATATATGGCTGACCGCGGTGTCTCAAGCGCGAAGGTCACGCCCTTGGACCGGCTGGCCTATATGGGCAATCGGGCGATGGGCGCCTTGAAGTTTCAGCCCAAGCGCGGACCAGAAAGCGACAAGCCAACGGCCATTGACCTCAGTTCGCTCGTTGAGCAAGCACGTAAGGCCGTAACCGGTGTTATGGATGGCGATGACCATACCAACGCGGCACTACGCAACATCATTGATGTGGGCACATCGGCTGGCGGTGCACGAGCAAAAGCAGTCATTGCTTGGAACCCCACCAGCGATGAAATTCGCTCAGGCCAGTTAGATGCTCCCCATGGTTTTGAGCAATGGCTGCTAAAGTTTGACGGATTAGACAAGCACCGCAAGTTAGGTTCTTCGCAAAGCTATGGGCGAGTCGAGTACGCCTATCACTTGATGGCACGCGACGCAGGCATCCATATGACGGATTGCCGACTCCTCAAGGAAAACGGTCGCGCACACTTTATGACCCGTCGATTTGACAGAGAAGAAAATGGTGATCGCAATCACATGCAAACGCTTTGTGCGATGTCGCATGTTGACTTCAAAAAGAAAGGCACCAATGCCTATTCGCAGCTTTTCTCCACGATGGTGCAACTCAAACTTCCGTACGAAGCGATGGAAGAGGCATTCCGTCGCATGGTGTTTAACGTGATGGGACGCAACTGTGACGACCACACGAAGAATTTTTCATTTTTGCTTCGCGAAGGCAGCGCAACCTGGGAGTTGTCACCAGCATACGACGTCACTTTCGCTTACGACCCCACGAATGAATGGATCAGCCAGCATTTGATGTCGGTGAACGGAAAATTCAAGGATTTCGAACGCAGAGATTTGCTGGCAGAGGCCGACCGATTCAAAATTGGAACTGCAAATAAGGTCATCGAAAAAGTGCGAAATGCCATCAAGCAATGGCCCCGGTTTGCCGAGCTTGCGGGTCTTCCTGAGGACGAAATGGTGGAGCGCCAGAATTATTTGCTGCCACTTGATTGAAACAAACCCAGCTACACCAGTTCCAAAAACCCTAACACCGTATCCACATGCAGCGCAAAGTCGCTGATCGCGTGGTCGCCTTCGGGCAGTAGGATGCGCCGAGCCTTTGGGTAGCGCGCTTGCATTTCCCGCCAATCCAGCACTTCGTCGCGTTGCGATACCAAGGCCAGTTCCGGGCCGGGCGTGTGCGTGCCTTCGCTGGCCAGGGCTTCTAGTTCAGCGATGTAGCTTTCCTGAAAATAAAAGCGCTCGTCTGGCGCATGCCATTGGCTTTGCTCGCCTATATGCTTTGCCAGGTCGCGCGCCGGAAACACCGCCGGGTTGAGCAAGACGCTGCGGCAACCCGTCTGGCGCGCCACCCAGGACGCATAAAACCCGCCCAGCGAGGAGCCGACCACGGCCATGGTGTCGCGCGGCCAATGCGCGATGAGCTGCAACATGTCATTGGCTGCCTGGCGCGGCGAGGGTGGTAGCTGCGGGCAGCACCATAGCGCCTGCGGATGGCGCTGCGCCACAGCTTGCGCCATCAGGCGCGCTTTGGCGGACGCGGGGGACGAGCGAAAGCCATGTAAGTACAACAGGTGCGTAGTGCGGCCTGCATGCGCAGCCATCAACCCGCTGCCTCCAGCCCGTTGGCAAAGTGCTCGCGCATGCGCTGCACGCTCAGCGCCTCGTTGCGCGCCAGCAGCGCGTCCATCAAGGCCTGGTGCTCGCGCAGCGATTCGGCCACCCGGCCGCTTTTGAGTAGCGAGTTGTGGCGGTTGAGTTTCATCACTTTGCGCAAGTCCGCGCACAACTGGTCGCGCCAGCGGTTATCGGCAATCTCCAGAAGGCGCATATGAAAGCGCTCATTCACTTCAAAAAATCTATCGGTGGAATTCACGGCGGCGCCCAGTTCGGTGTG
Organism: Rhodoferax sp.; assembly: GCA_040400635.1. Classification (GTDB taxonomy): domain Bacteria; phylum Pseudomonadota; class Gammaproteobacteria; order Burkholderiales; family Burkholderiaceae_C; genus Allorhodoferax. The sequence goes on along the minus strand of JBBAPY010000013.1, from coordinate 15,763 downwards.
CAAGGTTTGCAAGTCTTGCAATTGTGCGGGCGTGGCGCGCTGGGCCACCACCCCGGCCGCGTCAGACTCCAGCAGGGAGAGCAGGTGATATACGTCCGACTGGTCTTTGGCATTGACCTCGGTCACATAAGCGCCACGCCGCACTTTCATGGTTACCAGACCCTCGGTGGCCAGCACCTTGATGGCCTCGCGCAAGGGAGTGCGGCTGATGCCGTATTCCTCGGCCAGCGCCATTTCGTCGATCCAGCTACCCGGCGGCAAGGTGTTGGAAAAAATGCGCTCGCGCAGCAATTCCGCCACCTCTTGGTAGAGCGCGCGCGGGGTCAGGGCGAGGGATTGCATGGCGCAAATTGTAAGCCCTAATTCAGTTTTGAATTAATAATTATGAATGATAGAATGCGCCAAACACCAAATTTTTGATTTGAAAGCCCGCGCCATGAGTTCCAAGCCGCCCGCATCCCCGCCTTCGCCGTCCGCCGCCTGGCCCGCTTTTGAGCAGGGCGACCACGCCGCTTGGCTGCGCGCTGCCGCCAAGTCCGCGCCCGGCGGCAATGTGGATGCACTGAGCTGGACCACGCCGGACGGCATCGTCGTCAAGCCGCTGTACACCGCAGCGGACACAGCCCACTTGCCCTATGCCAACACGCTGCCCGGCTTCGCGCCCTATGTGCGCGGCCCGCAAGCCACTATGTACGCGGTGCGGCCCTGGACCATTCGCCAGTACGCCGGTTTTTCTACCGCTGAAGAAAGCAATGCGTTTTACCGCCAGGCGCTGGCCGCCGGCGGGCAGGGCGTGTCCGTCGCTTTCGATCTGGCCACCCACCGGGGCTATGACTCGGACCATCCGCGCGTGACCGGCGACGTAGGCAAGGCCGGTGTTGCCATCGACTCGGTGGAGGACATGAAAATTTTGTTTAACCAGATTCCGCTGGACAAAGTTAGCGTCTCCATGACCATGAACGGCGCGGTGCTGCCGGTGCTGGCCGGCTACATCGTGGCCGCCGAAGAGCAGGGTGTGGCGCAGGCGCAGCTGAGCGGCACCATACAGAACGACATCCTCAAAGAGTTCATGGTGCGCAACACCTATATCTATCCGCCTGCGCCTAGCATGCGCATCATCGGCGACATCATCGGCTACACGGCCAAAAACATGCCCAAGTTCAATTCGATTTCCATATCGGGTTACCACATGCAAGAAGCCGGCGCCAACCAGGCTTTGGAGCTGGCCTTTACCTTGGCCGACGGCAAGGAATACGTCAAAACTGCGATTGCCACCGGTCTGGATGTGGATGAGTTTGCCGGCCGTTTGTCCTTCTTCTGGGCCATCGGCATGAACTTCTATTTGGAGGTGGCCAAGATGCGCGCCGCGCGCTTGCTCTGGTGCCGCATCATGCAGGGCTTTGGCGCCAAATCGCCCAAGAGCCTGATGCTGCGCACCCACTGCCAAACCAGCGGCTGGAGCCTGACCGAGCAAGACCCATATAACAACGTGGTGCGCACCACCATCGAAGCCATGGCAGCCGTATTTGGCGGCACGCAAAGCCTGCATACCAATAGCTTTGACGAAGCCATTGCGCTGCCCACCGAGTTCTCTTCGCGTATTGCGCGCAACACCCAGCTCATCATTCAGGAAGAGACGCACATTAGCAGCGTGATCGACCCCTGGGCCGGTAGCTACATGATGGAAAAGCTGACCCAGGACATGGCCGACGCGGCCTGGAAAATAATTGAAGAGGTGGACGCCATGGGCGGCATGGTCAAGGCCGTTGATAGCGGTTGGGCCAAGCTGAAAATCGAGGCGGCTGCGGCTGAAAAACAAGCCCGTATCGACAGCGGCCAAGACGTGATCGTGGGCGTGAACAAATACAAGCTCAAAACCGAAGACGCGATTGAGGCGCGCGACATCGACAACGTGGCAGTGCGCGAAGGCCAGATAGCACGCCTCAAGCAAGTGCGCGCCGGGCGGGATCAGGCAGCGGTGCAAGCGGCGCTGGATGCGCTGACGTTTGCAGCAGGGCACGAGGGCAATTTGCTGGAACTGAGCATCGCCGCCATGCGCTTGCGCGCCACCGTGGGCGAGGTGAGCGACGCGCTGGAAAAAGCTTTTGGGCGGCATCGCGCCGATACGCATAAAGTGTCCGGCGTCTATGCCGCTGCCTACGATGCCGAGCACAGCCACGGAGACACCATGGAATACTGGAACGCCCTCAAAGCCGATATCGCCGCCTTTGCCGATGCCCAAGGCCGGCGCCCGCGCGTGATGATCTCCAAGCTCGGCCAGGACGGGCACGACCGGGGCGCCAAAGTGGTAGCCACCGCTTTTGCCGACCTGGGCTTTGATGTGGACATCGGGCCTTTGTTTCAGACCCCTGAAGAATGCGCCCGCCAGGCCATCGAAAACGACGTGCACGCCGTGGGCGTTTCCACCCTGGCCGCCGGCCACAAAACCCTGGTGCCCGCCATCATCGACGAGCTGAAAAAACAGGGCGGCGAAGGCATCATCGTGTTTGTGGGCGGCGTGATTCCGCGCCAGGACTACGACTTTTTGTACGCTGCGGGCGTCAAAGGCATTTACGGCCCCGGGACCCCCATCCCCGTCAGCGCCCGCGATGTCCTGGACCAGATCAGCAAGTCTTTGCAGGCCTGAAGCGGCAGCCCTAAGCCCTCGATGCCCATGGCTGTTGATACCATCCCATCCGTTACCGAACTGCGCAGCCCCACGCCCGCAGTACAGCGGCGCGCCATGGCCAAGGCCATTACGCTGTTGGAGTCCACGCGCGCTGACCACCGGGCGCAGGCGGATGCCTTGCTCACGGACTTGTTGCCCTTTACAGGTCAGTCCATGCGCCTGGGCATCAGCGGCGTGCCGGGCGTGGGTAAATCGACGTTTATCGAAGTCCTGGGTTTGTATTTGATAGCGCAAGGCCACCGCGTGGCGGTGCTGGCGGTAGACCCGTCGAGCAGCGTGTCGGGCGGCTCTATCCTGGGTGACAAAACCCGCATGGAGCAACTGTCCGTGCACCCGCAGGCTTTTATCCGGCCCAGCCCGGCCAGCGGCACTTTAGGCGGCGTAGCCGAAAAAACGCGGGAGTGTATGTTGGTCTGCGAAGCGGCAGGCTATGACGTGGTGCTGGTCGAAACCGTGGGCGTAGGGCAATCCGAAACTGCGGTCAGCGGCATGACGGATATGTTTTGCCTGCTGCAACTGCCCAATGCGGGCGACGATTTGCAAGCCATCAAAAAAGGCGTCATGGAGTTAGCCGATTTGGTCGTCATCAACAAGGCCGATATCGACACGGACGCAGCCACGCGCGCGCAAGCCCAAATCACCAGCGCCTTGCGCCTGCTGGGCTTGCACGGCAACCCCGAGCGTCTAGGCTGGAGCCCGCAAGTCGTGCCTATCAGCGCTTTGCAAGGCACCGGCATCAGCCAGTTTTGGGAAGCGGTCAGCGCCTTTCGCACCTTGCAAGCCGATAGCGGTCGATTTGCCACGCGGCGCCAAAGCCAGGCCCTGGCCTGGATGTGGGAACGCATTGATGCGGGGCTGAAACATCGCTTTGAGGCCCAGGCTGCGGTCGCGGCCCTGTTGCCCCAACTCAGCGATCAGGTGCGTGCCGGGCAGTTGCCCGCGTCCACCGCAGCGCGCTTGCTGCTGGAGGCGGGGCGATGAGCTTGCTAGATGCCGCTTATCAGCGTGTCGAGTGCGGCGACTATGGTGTGGTTTTGGGCGCCCAGATCCATCACCGATCGGCCCAGCGCGTGGCTGTCAATCGCGAACAACTGCTGCATCACGACCACATGTTCCACGCCGTCGATCCAGATGCAGGGGTTCAAGCGCTCCACCACGGCGCTGGCAAGGCGTCGGCGTGCAAGCACGGGTGCCACCACGCGCGTGCCCATGGCTGTGAGCAGTCGACTCTGGATGTCCAGCACAAAGGGAATGTCAGGGGCCAGCGTTTCGTCGAGCAGCAGGTGGACATGGTTTTGGCTCATGGCGCCTCAGGCTTGGTCAGGCCGGTCCACAAGCGCTGGCGAACCCCCTCAAACGGCAGTCCGTTTTCCTCCACTTGCCGGTTATACCCATCAATCGCTTCTTGGTTGTCTGCCAGCCATTGCGCTTCGCGCAGACTTTTCACCTGGTTGGCAAGTGCTACTTCGAGCACCTGTGAGACATTGACCTTAAGTTGTTTGGCCTGGCGCAGTAAGTCGCTGTTCACGCTGAGATTGACCGGTTTCTTTGCTGCTGTGTATTCATAAGCCATGGCGAATCCTTTGTAACGCATGCGCAATCTTAATGCGCATATTTTGAATTTTAGACAGAAAGGCATCCCCCCATGCAAGACATATTGGAGCAACTCGAAGCTAAGCGCGCGGCGGCGCGCATGGGCGGCGGCGAAAAGCGCATCAGCGCGCAGCACGGCAAAGGCAAGCTGACCGCACGTGAGCGCCTGGAAGTGCTGCTTGACGAAGGCACGTTTGAAGAATGGGATATGTTTGTCGAGCACCGCTGCACCGACTTTGGTATGCAAGACAACAAAATTCCCGGCGATGGCGTGGTCACTGGCTACGGCATGATCAACGGGCGCCTGGTGTTTGTGTTTAGCCAAGATTTCACGGTGTTTGGCGGCGCATTGAGCGAGTCGCACGCCGAGAAGATTTGCAAGATCATGGACCAGGCCATGAAAGTAGGCGCGCCGGTGATCGGACTGAACGACTCGGGCGGTGCGCGTATTCAAGAAGGTGTAGCTTCTCTGGGTGGCTATGCCGATGTGTTCCAGCGCAACGTACTGGCCAGCGGCGTGATTCCGCAAATCAGCTTGATCATGGGGCCTTCGGCGGGCGGCGCGGTGTATTCACCGGCCATGACGGATTTCATCTTCATGGTCAAAGACAGCTCCTACATGTTTGTCACCGGCCCCGAAGTAGTGAAAACCGTGACGCATGAAGAAGTGAGTGCCGAAGAGTTGGGCGGTGCGATTACCCACACCACCAAAAGCGGCGTGGCTGATCTGGCTTTTGACAATGATGTGGAAGCGCTCTTGATGCTGCGCCGCCTCTACAACTATCTGCCCCTGTCCAACCGCGAAAAAGCCCCGGTGCGTCAAAGCGGCGATCCTGCGCACCGCATGGACATCAGCCTGAACACCCTGGTGCCGGAAAACCCGAACAAAGCCTATGACATGAAGGAACTCATCGTCAAAACCGTGGACGATGGCGACTTCTTCGAAATCCAACCCGAGTACGCCAAAAACATCCTGGTCGGCTTTGCGCGCATGGACGGGCAGACGGTGGGCATCGTGGCTAATCAGCCGCTGGTGCTGGCCGGTTGCCTGGACATCAAGAGCAGCATCAAAGCGGCGCGCTTTGTGCGTTTTTGCGATGCCTTCAATATTCCGGTCATCACTTTTGTCGACGTCCCAGGCTTTATGCCCGGCACCAGCCAGGAGTACGGCGGCATCATCAAGCACGGCGCCAAATTGCTCTACGCCTATGCCGAGTGCACGGTGCCCAAAATCACCGTCATCACGCGCAAAGCCTATGGCGGCGCGTATGACGTGATGGCCTCCAAGCACTTGCGCGGCGATGTGAACTTTGCCTGGCCTAATGCCGAAATTGCGGTGATGGGCGCCAAGGGCGCGGTGGAAATTATTTTCCGCGAGGACAAGGGCGACCCGGAAAAGCTGGCCGCCAAAGAGGCCGAATACAAAGCACGCTTTGCGAACCCCTTTGTGGCAGGTGCGCGGGGCTTTATCGATGATGTCATCTTGCCCGCCGAAACCCGCAAGCGTATTTGCCGCTCGCTGGTGATGCTCAAGGATAAGAAACTGGAAAACCCGTGGCGCAAGCACGGCAATATTCCTTTGTGATGTTGATGGGCGCTGCTTGTATGGTGCACGCAGGCGCGGGCGACCCGGACGTTTTGCTCCGTGTCCCCCGCGCTGCGCGCTCCTCCTTTACCTACGCAAAACGCCCGGGCCGCCCAAGCCTGGGTAGTAGTGCGCCTATGCTGGGTTTCATGTCACTACGGTGAGGGGATCAATGATGAAGACGATTCGGAGCAAAGAATTCACTGCCGACCGTGCATGGGGCAGTCTGCCTATCGCAAATTTGGATGGTACGACTGTCAAACTGCATTGGACCGATCAGCCATACAAGTGGCACGTGAACGACGGACAGGAAGTTTTTGCCGTTATGGATGGTGTCGTAGACATGCACTTCAGGGCCAACGGCGCGGAGGAAGTCAGTGTGCTTTATGCAGGCGATATTTTTTACGCGGATGTGGGAACGGAGCATGTGGCGCATCCACGTGGCGCTGCGCGCGTACTCGTTATTGAAAAAGAAGGAAGTATTTGATGTTTACCAAAATCCTGATTGCTAATCGCGGCGAAATCGCTTGCCGCGTGATTACCACGGCCAAGAAAATGGGCATTGCCACCGTGGCGGTCTATTCGGATGCCGACAAAGAAGCACGCCATGTGGCCTTGGCCGACGAAGCGGTGCGCATCGGCCCGGCGCCTAGCCGCGAGAGCTATTTGTTGGCCGATGTAATCATCGCCGCTGCCAAGTCCACGGGCGCGCAGGCGATTCACCCGGGTTATGGTTTTCTGAGCGAGAACGCGGCATTTTCCAAGCGCTGCGAAGAAGAGGGCATTGTGTTTATCGGGCCCAAACACCATTCCATCGCCGCCATGGGCGACAAGATCGAGTCCAAAAAACTGGCCGGGGCGGCAGGGGTGAACTGCATTCCCGGTGTGAACGATGCGATTGAAACGCCCGAGCGTGCGGTGGAGATTGCCAAGGGCATTGGCTACCCGGTGATGATCAAGGCCAGTGCCGGTGGTGGTGGCAAGGGATTGCGCGTGGCCTATAACGACAAAGAGGCTTTTGAAGGTTTCACCAGTTGCCGCAACGAGGCGCGCAATAGCTTTGGCGATGACCGCGTGTTTGTTGAAAAATTTGTCGAAGAGCCGCGCCATATCGAAATCCAGTTGATTGGCGACGCGCACGGCAATGTGCTGTACCTGAATGAGCGTGAATGCTCTATCCAGCGCCGCCACCAAAAAGTGATTGAAGAGGCGCCGTCCCCCTTCATCAGCGATGCCACTCGCAAAGCCATGGGCGAGCAGGCGGTGGCCTTGGCCAAAGCGGTGGACTACCAAAGCGCGGGCACGGTGGAGTTTGTGGTTGGCAAGGACCAGAGCTTTTACTTTTTGGAGATGAACACCCGCTTGCAGGTGGAGCATCCGGTCACCGAGGCGATTACCGGCTTGGACTTGGTGGAGTTGATGATTCGCGTCGCTGCGGGCGAAAAACTGCCTTTGACGCAAGCGCAAGTGCAGCGCAATGGCTGGGCCATCGAATGCCGTATCAATGCCGAAGACCCTTTCCGCAACTTCTTGCCTTCCACGGGCCGCTTGGTGCGTTTTGCGCCCCCCGCACAAACCATGTTCCAGGGCGATACCGCCAACTTGTTGGGCGTGCGCGTGGACACCGGCGTGCGGGACGGGGGCGAGATACCTATGTTTTACGACTCCATGATCGCCAAGCTGATCGTGCACGGCAGCGACCGTTTGGACGCGATTGCCAAAATGCGCGAGGCACTCAATGGCTTTGTGATTCGCGGCGTCTCCAGCAATATTCCGTTTCAAGCGGCCTTGTTGGCGCACCCCAAATTTGTAGCGGGCGATTTCAATACCGGCTTCATCGCCGAGAACTATGCCCATGGTTTTCGCGCCGAAGACGTGCCGCACCAGGACGCCCATTTCCTCACCGCGCTGGCCGCGTTTGTGCGCCGCAAATCGCGTGAGCGCACGGCAGCTATCAGCGGCCAGTTACCGGGCTACGGCGTGGAGGCAGGCAAAGACTATGTGGTCATCGCCATGTCTGACAGCGGCACGCATGCCTACACGCCAGTGCATGTGGATGAGTTCGTGGGGGAGACCGGCTCGGCGCGCGTGCGCGTGGCGGACACCAGCTACGAAATTCGCAGCCGCTCTCGCCTCAACGACATTGTTATCACCGGCACGGTCAACGGCAAAGCCTTTACCGCGCAAATCGAGCGCGGCACGCCCAAGAACCCGTTAGCGCTGCGCGTGCAGCACAACGGCACGCGCATCGACGCGCTGGTGGTCTCGCCGCGCATGGCGGAATTGCACCGCATGATGCCCTTCAAGTCGCCCCCGGATATGAGCCGCTTTGTGCTCTCGCCCATGCCGGGACTTTTGTCGCAGGTGCTGGTCGAGCCTGGCCAAAAAGTGCAGGCTGGTGAGCGCGTGGCGGTAATCGAGGCGATGAAGATGGAAAACGTCTTGTTTGCCGCCGCCGATGGCGTGGTCAGCAAAGTGCTGGCAGCGCAGGGGGAGAGCTTGTCGGTGGACCAAGTGATTGTGGAATTTGCTTAAGCGATTAAAAAATTTGTTGCATGTAACGACGAGCTTTGATAAGCTGTTGCATGTAACAAGGAGGTTTTATGGTTGCTGTCAATATTCGAGTTCAAAAACACCGCGAAGCTTTACGCCAAGCGGGTCTTCGTCCTGTGCAAATTTGGGTTCCCGACACACGGCCCACAGAATTTGCACAAGAGTGCGAGCGCCAAGTCAGGATAGTGGCTGCATCCGATCAGCGGGATTCTGAAGCACTGGACGCGCTGATGCATGAAAGCTTGGCCGACGTAGAGGGCTGGACGGCCTGATGCAGCGCGGGGATTTGGTGGCGGTTGCCATACAGGGCGACTTTGGCAAACCTCGACCAGCCTTGGTGATTCAGTCGCCACTTTTTGCCAATCACACGAGCGTCACTGTCTTGCTCGTGACCAGCATCTTGGTTGATGCGCCCTTGTTGCGGGTAACGGTGCAGGCTTCTGCAAGCAATGGCTTGGAAAAAACATCCCAAATCATGATTGACAAGGCCATGACGCTCAAGCGCGAAAAAATCGGACCGGTGTTGGGGCGTGTGAGTGCAGATCAGTTGACCCAAGTCGAGCGTGGCTTGGCCGTATTTTTGGGAATCGCCAAATGAAACTTGGAAGCTTGCTATTGAACGCCTGTGCCGTGGTGCTGCTTGCGAACCTGTGGCTATGTCAGACAGCGTTGGCCGCTGCCCCGCCACCTGGCAAACGGGGTATCGCTTTTGCCGACGAAGCGAAGGAGCTGAAAGACCAAGCGTTGCCAGCGGCAGGGGCTTTGTGGAAGCAGGCGAGCGCGTGGCGGTGATCGAGGCGATAAAAATGGAAAACGTCTGACTCGCCGCCGCCGATGGCATGGTCAGCAAAGTCCTGGCCGGGCAAGGTGAGAGCTTGTCGGTGGACCAGCCGATTGTGGAATTTTCCGCATGGGACTAGACCATGTAGCCCGGATTAAGGCTGAGTTGTACAATTTGAAATCGTTTTGCAAAATGAGGTTGGTATGACTGCATTAACTGTTTCACCCAAATTTCAGGTTGTTATACCCAAAGCCATTCGTCAGGCGCTCAAACTCAAGACAGGTCAAAAGGTTTTTATGCGCTTGAATGACCAAGGGCAAGCGGTTTTGGAGCCTGAGTTAGACATTCGCTCGGCGCGCGGTTTTTTGCCGAAAATTCCTGGCGTGGATGTGGCGCACATTGAAAACGACCCTGAAGGCCCAGAATGGCCTGGCGGCTGCGCCCCTATTGACGATGCCCAGTGGCTAGAGCGGCGCGTGAGTACATCATGAATGTTGTCGATTCGTGCGGTTGGTTGGCTTATTTTTTAGACGATCCAGGCGCTGACTTTTTTGCGCCTGCGATTGAAGATACCGCACAGCTTCTGGTGCCCGGCCTGGTGGTGTACGAAGTGAGTAAAAGGCTGGCCCAACTTCATGGGCCAAGATGGGTTGACAAGGCCTTGGCCTATTTCAAGCAAGGACGCTTGGTTCACCTCGAGATAACTGCCTACGCTCAAGCTGCGCTTGCGGCCCAAACCTACAAACTCCACATGGCCGATGCCATCATCTGGCAAACCGCTCAAACCTACGGCGCAGCGCTTTACACCCAAGACGCGGCGTTGGCGCAATTGCCCGGCGTTCGCTACCAGGCTAAACCTTGATGGAGCTAAGAATCATGAATCAACGCCCTTTTAAAGTTTTAGGCATCCAGCAAATTGCCATAGGCGCGCCGAACAAGCAGCGGCTCAAAGCCTTGTGGGTGGACATGTTGGGGCTGGAAATGACGGGTACCTTCCAAAGCGAGCGCGAAAACGTCGATGAAGATATTTGCGCTATCGGCAGTGGCCCTTTCAAGGTGGAAGTGGACTTGATGCAGCCCATAGACCCGGACAAAAAACCGGCCGTCCACAACACGCCGCTCAACCATGTGGGCCTGTGGATTGACGACCTGCCGGCGGCAGTGGACTGGCTGATGCAGCAAGGCGTGCGCTTTGCGCCGGGCGGCATACGCAAGGGTGCAGCCGGTTTTGATATTTGCTTTTTGCACCCCAAGGGCAGCGAAGAATTCCCGATCTCGGGCGAGGGCGTGCTGATTGAACTGGTGCAAGCGCCGCCGGAAGTGGTGAGCGCGTTTTCCCGTTTGGCGCTTGCGGCTTAGCGCTGGCGCGCCCGCGCCATAGCGGCTTCGATCAGCGCTTTTTTGCGCTCCAGCTCGACCGGATCACTGATGCGCGAATGCTTGGCCAGGTCTGAAAGTTTGTCCGCAGCCTCTTCTGCCTTGGCCGTGCGCTTGGACTGCGCGCTCTGTACGCGGCGGCTCTGCGCCGCTGCATAACGCGTACGCGCCGTCTGCGCCAAGTCTTCGGACCAGGCCTCCCAGCCGGTGGGCAGGCTCTGCTCAGGGCTCACGTTGTGCACAGGCTCCAGCAATATGCAATCGACCGGGCAAACCGGGATGCACAGCTCGCAGCCGGTACAAAATTCCTCAATTACCCCATGCATACGTTTGTTGGTGCCATAGATGGCATCGGTAGGACAAGCGTCGATGCACAAGGTGCAGCCAATGCACCAGTCCTCGTCGATAAAGGCCACAGTGCGCGGGCCTTCAATGCCAAATTCCGGGTTCAGCGCTAGAACGGCCTGGCCGGTAATGGCCGATAGGCGTTCAATACCTTTTGCGCCGCCGGGCGGGCATTGGTTGATGGGCGCTTGCTCCGCCGCAATGGCTTGCGCATAGGCGGCGCAATCGGGGTAGCCGCAGCGCGTGCACTGGGTTTGCGGCAGCGCATCGAGGATGCGCGCAGCCAGCGCGTCGGCAGGGGGCGGCGTGGCTGTCACCGCATCCGTGTCAGGCTTTGCGCGCGGCCTTGGCGCGTACCGCCTTGACAGCCGGTTTTTTCACAATAGCAGCCTTGGGAGTCGTTTTCGATGCTTTCGCCACCGGTGTTGCCAATACGGGCTTGGAAACCGGGCGACGCGCTTTGGTCGCAGGCTTCGTGGTGGGTGTCACTACATCTGCTTTGGCCATAGTCGCAACAGGCATCGCACCCGTTGGCTGGTAGCTCTTGATGAAGGCTTTCACGGTGGGGTACACCACGTCGCGCCAGCGTCGGCCCGAAAAAATACCATAGTGGCCGGCACCGGCTGCTTCAAAATGTTTTTTGTGCGCCGGCGGCACACCGGTGCAAATCTCATGCACGGCGCGGGTTTGGCCCGAGCCGGAAATATCGTCCAGCTCGCCTTCCACCGACAGCAATCCAGTGCTCTTGATTGCAGAAGGGCGCACGCGCTCTGCGTCGCCTCGAGGGGAGCGTACATCCCAGGTGCCGTTCACCAAACTGAAGTCCTGAAATACCACTTTGATGGTGTCCAGGTAATAGTCGGCGTCCATGTCCAGCACCGCGTTGTATTCGTCATAAAACTTGCGGTGCGCTTCGGTGCTGACGTCGTCACCTTTGATCATGTCTTTGAAGTAGTCGTAGTGGCTTTTGGCATGGTGGTCCGGGTTCATGGCCACAAAACCGGTGTGCTGCAAAAAGCCCGGGTACACGCGACGACCGGCGCCAGGGAACTTGCCCGGCACTTTGTAAATCACATTGTTTTCAAACCAGTTGTAGCTTTTGTTCATGGCCAGGTTGTTGACGGCAGTGGGCGATTTACGTGCGTCAATCGGGCCGCCCATCATGGTCATGGACAAAGGTGTTTTTTCATTGCGCGAAGCCATCAGCGACACAGCGGCCAGCACCGGCACCGTGGGTTGGCAAACGCTCATCACATGGCAGTTGCCGTATTTGCCTTGCACATGGCGGATGCAATCCTGCACATAGTTGACGTAGTCATCCAGATTGAATCGACCTTCGGACAGCGGCACGAGGCGTGCGTTTTTCCAGTCGGTGATATAGACCTTGTGGTCTTTGAGCATGGTTTTGACGGTATCGCGCAGCAGCGTTGCGTAGTGGCCCGAAAGCGGCGCTACGATCAGCACGACCGGATGGTCCTTGATTTTGACCAGCGTGTCCGAATCGTCGGTCAGGCGCTTAAAACGCAACAAATTGCAAAAGGGGCGGCTCCACTCGATGCGCTCGTGAATCGCCACCTCGACGCCATCGACCTCTACGGTACGCAAGCCGAACTCGGGCTTTTCGTAGTCTTTAGCCAGGCGGTGCATCAACTCATAGCCCGCCGACATGCGCTGGGCCAAGGGCATTTGGGCCATGGGTGAAACCGGATTGGACAGCGACTTGGCCGCGAAATTGGCCAGGTCGGAAAAGGGTTCCATCAGTGCGCGCTGGGTCTCGTAAAGCTCGTAGAGCATCTGGCTATCCTTTGGAAAATGTTGCAGTGCAATATAACAGCATTTCCAGTTCGCTGTGCTGACGCGTCGGAAAACCGACGCGCTCGCTTAAGCAGGCGCCGCGCCTACAGCACTTTGGCAATCGACTGGCACACATAGTCCAGGTTTTTCACGTTCAGTGCGGCCACGCACATGCGGCCGGTGTCGGTGCCATACACGCCGAATTCATTGCGCAGGCGCACCATTTGGTCCTTGTTCAGGCCGGAATAGCTGAACATGCCGATTTGGCTGGTAATAAACCCCATGTCGCGGGCGACGCCTGCGGCTTTGAGGCCGTCAACCAGCTGTTGGCGCATGGTTTTGATGCGCACGCGCATGGTGCCCAGTTCCTCTTCCCACTGGGCGCGCAATACCGGGCTGCCCAGAACGGCGGCCACCACCGCGCCGCCGTGGATGGGCGGGTTGGAGTAATTGGTGCGGATCACGATTTTGAGTTGGCTGAGCACGCGGGCACATTCTTCTTTGTCCTGGCAGACCACGCTCAGGGCGCCTACACGCTCGCCATAAAGACTAAAGCTCTTGGAAAACGAGGTAGATACGAAAAAGTTCAATCCGGCGGCCACAAACTTGGCGACCACCGCGCCGTCTTCGGCGATGCCGTGGCCAAAGCCTTGGTAGGCCATGTCTAAAAAGGCGGTCAGGCTGCGCGCCTTTATCACGCCGATCACCTGGTCCCATTGCGCTGGCGTGATGTCGTAGCCGGTAGGGTTGTGGCAGCAAGCGTGCAAAACCACGATGGTGCCCGCCATGGCGGCGTTCAGCGAGGCCAGCATGCCTTCAAAGTTGACCGCATGCTTTTGGCTGTCGTAGTAGGCGTAGCTTTTGACCATGAATCCTGCGTGGCTAAACAGCGCGCGGTGGTTTTCCCAGCTGGGGTCCGAAATCAAGACGGTGGCGCCGGGGCTGACGTAGTGCAAAAAGTCGGCGCCGATTTTCAGCCCGCCGGTGCCGCCCACGGCTTGAACGGTGGCCACGCGCCCGGAGCTAACCGGTTCGGAGCCTTCACCAAACACCAGTCCTTTGACAGCGCTGTCGTACGCGGCAATACCGTCAATCGGCAGATAACCGCGGGCCGTGGGCTTTTCCATCATGGTTTTTTCAGCGGCCTGCACGCATTGCAGCAAGGGCAGCTTGCCGTTCTCGTCGAAATACACACCCACACCCAAATTGACTTTGGCGGGGTTGGTGTCGGCATTGAATTGTTCGTTCAGACCCAGGATCGGGTCGCGCGGGGCCATTTCGACGGCGGAGAAAAGAGACATGCAGTAGTCCTGAAGCAGTTGGGGGTTGGTGCGCCCGCATCTACGCGGGGCAAAGGGAACAGCAGTGGCGCATTTTAGCCTTCGCCTTGCCATCGCCCTGGCTGGCTGGCCAGGGCCGGGCGGCAAAGCGCTTAGCGCGGCAAAGCGTACTGCGCTAAGCTAGCGGGTTGTCCTCTCCTCGCACCTCATGTCTGAACCCCTCGAAGTCCTAGCGCCACATCGCCCAGGCGAATTTGTCAGTTTTCCTGACTCGCCTTTTGAGCTGTACCAGCCTTATCCCCCGGCCGGCGACCAGCCGACGGCGATTGCGCAGCTGGTCGAGGGCGTGCGCGACGGCGAGGTGTTTCAGACTCTGCTGGGCGTGACCGGGTCGGGCAAGACCTTCACCATGGCCAATGTGATTGCCCAGCTGGGACGGCCGGCGATTATTTTTGCGCCCAATAAAACCTTGGCCGCGCAGCTCTACAGCGAGTTCCGTGAGTTTTTCCCGAATAACGCGGTGGAGTATTTCGTCAGCTACTACGACTACTACCAGCCCGAGGCCTATGTGCCGCAGCGCGATTTGTTTATTGAAAAGGACTCGGCGATCAATGAGCACATCGAGCAGATGCGCTTGTCTTGCACCAAAAGCGTACTCGAGCGGCGCGATGTGATCATCGTCGCCACCGTGTCGGCGATTTACGGAATAGGTCAACCCGAGGCTTACCACCAGATGGTGATGACGCTGCGCGCCGGTGACAAGCTAGGCCAGCGCGACATGATCATGCAATTGGTGCGCATGCAATACCAACGCAATGACATGGATTTTTCGCGCGGTACCTTCCGCGTGCGCGGCGACACGATCGACATCTTCCCGGCCGAGCACAGCGAGATGGCCATCCGCGTGGAGTTGTTTGACGACGAGATCGAATCGCTGCAACTGTTTGACCCGCTGACCGGGCGCATCCGACAAAAGATTCCGCGCTTTACGGTTTACCCCAGCAGCCATTACGTCACGCCGCGCGAACAGGTGCTGATGGCGGTGGAAACCATCAAGACGGAGCTATCGGATCGGCTCAAAGAACTGGTGGGCATGGGTAAGTTGGTCGAAGCCCAGCGCCTGGAACAGCGCACCCGCTTTGATCTGGAGATGCTCAGCGAAGTCGGGCATTGCAAAGGCATTGAAAACTACTCGCGCCATTTGTCCGGCGCCGCGCCCGGTGACCCTCCGGCCACACTGACCGACTACCTACCCAAAGACGCCCTTATGTTTTTGGACGAAAGCCATGTGCTCATCGGCCAATTGGGTGCGATGTACAACGGCGACCGTTCGCGCAAAACCACGCTGGTGGAATATGGCTTTCGCCTGCCCAGCGCCCTGGACAACCGGCCTTTGAAGTTTGAAGAGTTCGAGCGCAAGATGCGCCAGGCGGTCTTCGTCTCGGCCACGCCCGCGCAATGGGAAAAAGACCATACCGGACAGGTGGTGGAGCAATTGGTGCGACCCACCGGGCTGGTGGACCCGGAAGTGGAAGTGCGCCCGGCCAGTTCGCAGGTGGACGATGTGCTGCAGGAAATCCGCATTCGGGTGGACAAAAACGAACGCGTACTGATTACGACGCTCACCAAGCGCATGGCCGAGCAACTGACCGACTACTTGAGCGACAACGGCGTGAAAGTGCGCTACCTGCACAGCGATGTGGACACGGTAGAGCGGGTGGAAATCCTGCGCGACCTGCGCCTGGGCACGTTTGATGTGCTGGTGG
>JBBAPY010000012.1:0-23560 GCA_040400635.1 Rhodoferax sp. | reverse complement strand
AGGCCGATGTGAAATGGCCGTGCAACACAACCAAGTACATCGTGCACTATCCGCAGACACGCGAGATCTGGTCTTACGGCTCAGGCTACGGCGGCAATGCTTTGCTCGGTAAAAAATGTTTTGCGCTGCGCATTGCCTCGACCATGGGCCGCGCCGATGCCAGCGCCGGTAGTACCGGCTGGCTGGCTGAGCACATGCTGATTTTGGGCGTGACCAATCCGCAGGGCAAAAAATACCATGTGGCTGCGGCATTCCCCAGCGCCTGCGGCAAGACCAATTTCTCCATGCTGGTGCCACCCGCCGGTTTTGAAGGTTGGAAGGTCAGCACCATCGGCGATGACATTGCCTGGATCAAACCGCATAGCGATGGCCGCATGTACGCCATCAACCCTGAGGCGGGTTATTTTGGCGTCGCGCCCGGCACCAATTACCACACCAACCCTAATTGCATGGCCAGCCTGGGCCATGACGTCATCTTCACCAACGTTGCCCTCACCGACGATGGCGATGTGTGGTGGGAGGGCATGGAAAAAGACGACGGAAAATTGCCCGCGCATGTGATCGACTGGCAAGGCAAAGACTGGACACCGGCGATCGCCAAAGAAACCGGCGCCAAAGCCGCGCATCCGAACTCGCGCTTTACCGTCGCAGCCACCAACAACCCGGCGCTGGACAGCGCCTGGGACGACGCCAACGGCGTACCCATCGACGCATTTATCTTTGGCGGGCGCCGCTCGACCACCGTGCCGCTGGTCACCGAGGCGCGCAACTGGGTAGAAGGCGTGTACATGGCCGCCACCATGGGCTCAGAAACCACTGCAGCCGCTGCGGGGCAGCAAGGCGTGGTGCGGCGCGACCCGTTCGCCATGCTGCCCTTTACCGGCTACAACGTGAGCGACTATTTTCAGCACTGGCTCAACATCGGCCAGAAGATGGGCCAGGCCGGCGCCAAGCTGCCGGCGATTTACTGTGTCAACTGGTTCCGCAAAGACGCCGACGGCAAATTTGTATGGCCCGGCTACGGCGAAAACATGCGTGTCCTCAAGTGGATGATTGAGCGCATCGAAGGCAAAACCATGGGCGTGGATAACGGCTTTGGTATCAGTCCGGCTTTTGACGAAATCACCTGGACCGGCCTGGAATTTACCAAGGCCCAATTCGCCACCGTCACCAGCCTGGACAAAGCCGACTGGAAAACCGAAATCGCTTTGCACACCGAGTTGTTTAAGCAGTTGGCCTACCACCTGCCGGCGCAACTGGAAAACACCAAAGCGCAGTTGGAGAAGCGTCTGGCGGCTTAATCCTTTGCCAGCAGCGGTGTAATCGGTATTGCAGCGGGCCGCGGGCCACTGCAATGCAAAGCAATTTATTTACACGGTGCAAACACGCGCACGGTGCATTGGGCGCAGCTTGGGAGATGGAGGCGCGCTTTGATGGCAGGCATCAGGTCGTCGCCTAAGGTGAAGAAATTCTCGGCGCCAATAGCGTCAAAAGCGCCGCTTTTTCGCAGCATGGCCAAGGGTTCGTCTTTCATATGAAAGATGTACAGACCGCCGCCTAGGGCGCGGCGGCGCTGGGCTTCCTGCGCCAGCCACTGCGCGCCACCCAAGTCCACAAAATTAATACCCGAGGCCGCGAGCAGCACATGCACATGCGCCGGGTTCTGCGCGTCGATGGCTTGCATAGCTTCTTGCAAATGGTTGACCGCGCCAAAGAAAATAGAGCCATTGATGCGGACAATTTTGAGCTGCGGACAATCGGGCAGGCCCGTGGCCGCGCTAAAGGCAGGCGGCACCTGGCCGGGCACCGGTTTGACATCGTCCACACCGGGTTGCGAGGTGCGTTTGAGGTAAAGCAGCAGGGACAAAGCCACGCCAATGTAAATCGCAAACTCCAGCTGCACCGTGAGGGTGGCCAGCCAGGTTGCGGCCAGTACGGCGGACTCCGAACGGCTGACGCGCAGGATTTCACCGATGTGGTGAAAGTCAATCAAACCCCATGCCACCACAAACAAAATGCCGGCCATCGCCGCCACCGGCAGGAACTGCGCCAATGGCGCCAGAAACAGCATGATGAACAGCAAAAACACGGCGGACAAAACCGCCGCCAAAGGCGTTTGCGCACCGGCCTGCACATTGAGGCCGCTGCGGTTGAAAGAACCGCTCGAAGCATAGCCAGAAAAAAAGGCGCCCGCGATATTGGACAGGCCCTGGCCGATAAATTCCTGGTTGCCATCGATGCGTTGGCCGGTGTGCAAGGCCATGGAGCGCGCAATGGACACCGCTTCGGTCAAGGCCAAGAGCGCTACCGCTACCGCAATCGGCGCCAGGGTCGCAATGGTTTGCCAGTCAAAGTCCGGGCTGGACAGCGGCGGAAAGCCGATGCGCAGCGCACCGATGCTGCCTACCCCGGTACGCTCTAGGCCCCAGGCCTGGTTCATGGCAAAGGCCAGCACACTGCCACTGACCATGCCCACAATCATGTGCGGCACGCGCGGCCACCAGCGGCGCGCAAGGACGCAGCACACCACCGTAAACAAGCTGACCGATGTCACAAAGGGGTTGATGTCCTGCGCCTGCTGCGCCAGGCCTTGCAACACTGCCGCGACGGATGCGCCGCGCGGCAGCGCAATGCCAAAAAAGTTTTTGACCTGGCTGATGGCGATGAGCACCGCCGCCCCCGCCGTAAAGCCGACCACCACGGTGTGCGATACAAAATTCACCAAGGTGCCAAGCCGCAAGCCCCCCAATAAAAGCTGGAACACTCCCACCAAAAAAGTGAGCGTCAACACCAGTTGGACATATTGCGGGCTACCCGCTTCGGCCAGCGGGCTCATAGTGGCAAAGACCACGATAGAAATTGCCGTGGTCGGGCCGGATACCAAATGCCATGAAGAGCCCCACAAGGCAGCCACGATAGCGGGCAGCATGGCCGCGTACAAACCGTACTCCGGCGGCATACCGGCGATCGTGGCAAAGGCCACGCCTTGGGGCACCAGAATCAAGCTGCCGGTCAGGCCGGCGATCAAGTCAGCGCGCAGGCTGGCGCGGCCCACGCGCGGCCACCATTGCAAAAAAGGCAGCCAGCGCTGCAAACCAGAACTCATAAATAACCTTCACTGTAGGCTTGTGCAGCACGGCCAGAAGACCCTAAAGTAGCAGAAAACCGCCTAGGGATAAACCCGCGCCCCGCTGGCCTGCGGCGCGCACTCGACTGGAGCGGAGCGACCTGAAAATTTACGCGCCATAGGCCATTCTCCAGCGAAAAGCGCACCATTTTGCTTCAAGTTACAGCACCATGGCGGTGCAAAACCAGGGATTTAACTGGCACTATAAAGGCATGCATCTGGCTCTAGTATGGGGACGGTGCAGACGCCAAACTCATAAGCTCATGCACTTGGCTTGCTTGCTGGGGCGTAGCATGGGCTTGGTTTCCCCTGTTTATTTACTTGAAAGGTTGATCGATGAAAAAAACTCTCATTCCGGTTATCGCCAAATCGCTACTGGGCCTACTGGTCGCTGTAGGCCTGTCCTCGGCGTTTGCGCAAGCCAAAAAAGAAGTGACTTTTGCACACCAGGACATGCAGCTTCCGCTGCGGATTCTGATGGACTCTGAGCTAGAAAAGGCAACGGGTTACAAGATCAACTGGAGAATGTTTGGCGGCGGTGGCGAAGTGATCAAGGCCATGAGCTCTGGTGATGTGCAAATCGGCGAAGTGGGCTCCAGCCCGCTGGCTACTGCCACCAGCCAAGGGCAGGACCTGCGCTTGGTGTACATCTTGGATGACATTGCCGCTTCAGACCAATTGGTCGCGCGCAATGGCGCTGGCGTCAACGGATGGAAAGACTTGGTTGGCAAAAAGGTTGGAACGCCTTTCGCATCTACCGCCCACTATTCCCTGATGGTCGGTTTGCGTCTTGAAGGTATCGATGCCAAGAGCGTCAACGTGATGAACCTGCCACCACCGGCCATTGCAGCAGCATGGGAGCGCGGTGATATCGATGCCTCCTTCATCTGGGATCCTGTTCTGTCCAAGATCAAGCGCAACGGCAAGGCTATTGCAACCTCCGGCGACATTGGCAAGAAAGGTTATCCCACCTTTGACGGCCTGGTCGTCGATGCGAAGTGGGCCGCGCAAAATCGCGATTTCGTCGTGGCCTTGATCAAAGCAATTACCAAAGCCGACGCAGATTACCGCGCCAACGCCGCCAAGTGGACTGTAGGCTCCCCGCAAGTAAAAGCCATTGCTAAGTGGACCAAGGCTGACGAAAAAGACGTGCCCGATGCCATGGCCGCTTTTGTCTTCCCTGACACCGCTGCACAAATGTCCAATGCCTGGTTGGGTGGCGGTGCTGCAGGCGGCGCAGCCAAAACCCTGGAAAACAGCGCGAAATTATGGAAAGAAATCGGCCGTATCCAGGAAGTCAAGCCTGACTACAGCGTGTTTGTCGATAGCAGCTACCTGCGCGACGCACTGAAGTAATCTGCACCAGCCTGGGCGCGGGCGAGAGCCCTGGCCTTGGGCTGTTTGCCAGCAGAGGGGCAACTTGTACAAAGTTTGCCCCTTTTTTCTTGTGTGTTGGACTTTTACGAACTGTTATGCCTACATTGCAAATCAAAGACCTGACGGTGAATTACGCGGTGAAGGGCGGCTTGCTGCAAGCACTGGCCCCTGTCAACCTGGAAATGAAAGGCGGCGATTTTGTCGTTGCACTGGGCGCTTCGGGTTGCGGTAAGACCACGCTGCTCAACTGCATCGCCGGCTTTTTGCCGCCTTCCAGCGGCGAAGTGCTGCTCAACGGCGAACATGTCGAAGGACCAGGCGCTGACCGTGGCGTGGTGTTCCAAAAGCACGCTCTCATGCCCTGGCTGTCGGTGATCGATAACGTCTGCCTGGGCTTGCGCATGCGGGGCATGGGCGCCACCGAGCGCAGGCGTATCGGCGAAGAAAAACTGGTGCTTGTCGGCTTGGAGAAGTACGCCGACCGCGCAGTCTATGAATTGTCGGGCGGTATGCAACAGCGCGTCGGTATCGCCCGCGCCCTGGCCAGCGACCCGGAAGTGCTGCTGATGGATGAGCCCATGGGTGCGCTCGATGCTTTCACCCGCGAAACCGTGCAAGAAATTTTGCTGCACGCCTGGGTCAAGTCCAACAAAATGGTTTTCTTTATCACCCACTCGGTGGAAGAGGCCTTGTTTTTAGCCACCCGGCTGATCGTGATGAGCCCCAGCCCCGGTCGCATCACCCACACCTACGAGGACGTCCCTTTCTCGCGCCAGTTCCTGGACCATGGCGACGCGCGCAAAGTCAAGTCCGAGCCCGAGTTCATCCGCATGCGCGAAGAAGTGCTGTCCATCATCCACCAACGCGAGGCTGTCCATGTCTAATCCAAGCACACCCGCACTGAAAACCAGCGCCTTCAAAATCCCGGGGGAGGGCTCCAGCGCCGTTATCACCACGGTCACGATCGTAGTCATGCTGGCAGCCTGGTTTGTGGTCACCAATATGGGCTGGATCAAGCCAATTTTTCTGCCTTCGCCGCAAGCCACCTACCAGCAGTTTTACGAGTACCTTACCGGCATTGCCAATGACAAGCCCTTGTGGTCGCACTTCTGGGCGAGCATGGTGCGCGTGTTTGCTGCCTTTCTTTTGGGTTGCTTAACTGCTATCCCGGTGGGAATCGCTATGGGCATGTCGCGCTTTTGGCGTGGCATTTTTGACCCGCCCATCGAGCTGCTGCGCCCGCTGCCGCCGTTGGCCTACCTGCCGCTGATCATCATCTGGTTTGGCATTGACGAGTTTCCCAAAATCTTGTTGATCTACCTCAGCTGCTTTGCCCCGCTGGCCATGGCCGCGCGCTCAGGGATGCGCAGCGCTTCGCAAGAGCAGATGAACGCCGCCTACTCTATGGGTGCCAGCTATAGCCAGGTGATTTGGCATGTGGTGCTGCCCGCGGCCATGCCTGAAATATTGGTGGGCATGCGAATTTCCATAGGCTTTGGCTGGAGCACGCTCGTAGCCGCTGAAATGGTCGCGGCCAATGTGGGCCTGGGCCAAATGGTGCTCAACGCGTCTAATTTCTTGCGCACTGACATTGTCGTCATGGGTATCATCGTCATCGGCTCAGTCGCTTTTGCATTTGATTTACTGATGCGCTGGGTCGAAAACAAAGTAGTACCTTGGAGGGGCAAGATGTGAGCACGCCACGCGAATTTTTCAAACCCATCACTGGCTCGGTGATGCCGCGCTTTGCCGGACTGGCCACGCTGATGCGCCTGCCTTATGTGCAAAAAACCGACGCAGCGTTTGCTGATGTGGAGATCGGACTGGTCGGCATCCCCTGGGACGGCGGCACCACCAACCGGCCCGGTGCGCGCCACGGCCCGCGCCAGGTGCGTGATATCTCCACCATGATCCGCAACGTCAACCGCGCCAGCGGCATCGCGCCCTTTAGCCTGTGCAATTGCGCCGACCTGGGCGATACGCCCGTCAACCCGGTAGACCTCATGGACTCCCTGGCGCGCATCGAAAACTTTTTCACCGGCGTGTGCAGCGCGGGCATTGCGCCTTTGTCTATTGGCGGCGACCATTTGGTATCGCTGCCCGTCATGCGCGCTATCGTGAAGCAAACCGGCCCCTTGGGCATGGTCCACTTTGACGCGCACACCGACACCTGGGACGGCTACTTCGGCGGCTTCAAGTACACGCACGGCACGCCATTTCGACGCGCCGTCGAGGAAGGCCTGCTCGATCCCAAGCGCACAGTGCAAATCGGCATACGCGGCGCGCTTTACAGCGACGCCGAAGACACCTGGGGCCAGGAGCAGGGCATCCGCGTGATCGACATCGACGAGTTCAATGCGCTGGGTGTGCAAGCCACCATCGCCGAAGCACGCCGCGTGGTGGGCACGGGCGCCACCTACGTCAGCTTTGACGTGGACGCGCTAGACCCCGTCTATGCCCCAGGCACTGGCACCCCCGAAATCGGCGGCATGACGACTTTGGAAGCGCAACATCTGGTGCGCGGCCTGCGTGGTCTGAATTTGGTAGGCGGCGACGTGGTCGAGGTATCGCCTCCGTTCGATGCCAGCGGCAATACCGCGCTGGTGGGGGCGACCATGATGTTTGAAATTCTGTGTGTGCTGGCCGACAGCATCAAAGCGCGCAAAGCTTGACGCCCTCAGCCCACAAGGCTACATTGAGACGCCACTGCGCACTGTGCCAGTGGCGTTTCTTTTTTAGACTATGCAAAGACAACACATCAGCTCCGGCTCGCGCTTTGAGTCCGACATGGGATACTCCCGCGCCGTAGTGGCCGGCGACTGGATTTTTGTATCCGGCACCACCGGTTTTGACTACGCCACCATGGAAATTTCCGAGGACGTAACCGAACAGACGGCGCAATGCTTCAAGAACATCGCCGCCGCCCTGGCACAAGCGGGCGCTACTCTGGACGAGGTGGTGCGCGTCAACTACATACTGCCCCGGGCCGCGGACTTTGAAGCCTGCTGGCCGGTGCTGCGCCAATACCTAGGGCATGCCCGCCCGGCAGCGACCATGGTGAGCGCAGGGCTGATTGACCCGCGCATGAAAATTGAGATCGAAGTGACGGCGCTCAAAGGAAGCGGGGTCAGCCATGGCTAAACCCGCTCCCCAGCACGGGCAGGCCGGCCTGGTGGTGTTTGCCAAGAGCGTAAAAAAGCTAAGTGCTTTTTACGTCCGCACACTGGGCCTGGAAGTGCTGGAAAGTGCGCGCAGCCACCAGCTACTGCGTGGCAATGGCTATGAAGTGGTCGTGCATGCCATCCCCGCCAAAATCGCACGCGACATACCTATCGCAAAGCCGCCGGTACTGCGGGAGGACAGCGCGATGAAACCCAGCTTTGTGGTGCCGGATTTGAAGGCGCTGCGACTGGCCGTGGTGACGACCGGTGGATGGCTTAAGCCGGAGGACATGGCCTGGACGATTCGTGGCCACACCGTGCTGGACGGCTGCGACCCGGAAGGCAATATCTTGCAGTTCAAGCAAAAGCTGTAAGCGCTGCGCGCTTATTTCACTTCGGCAATCGCTTTCTTCAAGTCCCGGTATTCCTCGCACGAAAAGGGGCAGATTTTGTCCAGACTGGCAAGGTGCTCTTTGGCTTTGTCTAACTGTCCCATTTGGACGTAGGCGATACCGATGTACTCGTGTGCGCCCCGGTGCTTGGGGTCTAGGGTGAGCGCTTGTTTGTAGGCGACCAGCGAGTCGTCGTATTTTTTCTGGTTACGTAAGCTGTAGCCGAGCAGGTTAAAGCCGTCGGCGCTGCGCGGGTTGTTCACCGTGTAAGGCTCTAGCACTGCTTGGGCGGCAGTCCAGTCTTTGCGCGCGATCGCGGTTTTGGCTTTTTCTAGTTCGGTATCTTTTGGACTGGGTGGACTGGTGTCGGCAGCAAAGGCCAGTGTGCTGATAAACAGGCTGGCGGCAAGTAGGAGGCGAAGAATGGGCATAACGGTATTTCCTTGGGTTAAGGCTGGGGCACCGAGGAACTGTATCGGATTTGCTGATCAGTCTCGCTTTGCTACCCAATAGGCCTGCGCTAGGCCTAGGAATTTGCAGCGCACCCAAGCCTCGGGCAAGCGTTAGTTGGGCGCAGTCACCGCTTTGCTGTAGGTGAAGTACACCTCGTCGCGCACCCAGCCCAATGCTTCGTAGGCCGCTTGGGCGGGAAGATTGGTTTTGGCAGTAGTCAAATCCAGGCGGCACATGCCGTGCTCAAGGGCGCATCTCTCCGCGGCCAACAAAAGTAAGTTGCCAATGCCCGCGCCCCTGGCGGCCGGTGCCACATAGAGGTCATACAAGGCATAAATCGGCTTGGCCTCTAGCGAGCAAAAAGTAGGGTAAAGCTGGCAAAAACCAAGCGCTTGTGCGCTTGCGTCTTGCGCCAACAAAATGAGGGCGTCTGCTTTTTCGATACGCTCTGCAATATAGCGATTAGCCAACGCCAAGTCCGGCGGGTATTGATAGAACTGTCGGTAGGCGTCAAACAAATGGGCTATTGCCGCCACATCGGCCTTGGTCGCAGTAGAAATCTTTATGGAATGCATGGTTCCCTTTCGATGTGTATAAGGCCACTCGAATTTAAGTTGCGCCAGCTAACACGGGTATCCCCTAGGGACTGGGGATACGCGAATATTCCACCATCTGTCCTTGCGGGCCGACGCGCGCGAGCACCATATCACCAGAGCCTATGTTCTCGCCCACGTACTGCAAGATATTGACGTGGTGGGTTACCAGTATCAATGGCTTGCGATTGGGCTGTGAAAGCATGTTCGCCAGCGCGCGCTGCATCGCTTGGTTTTGTGTTAGGGCGCGATCCGGCGTATCGAAAAAAGACGCCAGGCTGGGCTCTATGGTGACAGGGCCGTAGCCGAGTCGGTCCGCGGTTTGCTGGCAGCGGCACCAAACGCTACTCAACACCGTAGCACTTTGGATACCTTGTTTACGCAGCCACTGCCCGGCACGCACAGCCTGTTGCTTGCCTTGCTCGTCAAGGTTGCGCTGCGTCTCGCAACGGTCTAAAGAATATCCCTGCGGATCGCCTACGCCAGGCGCCAGGGCATGGCGCATCAACAACACATATTCCGATGTGCGCAGCTTCTCTTCCAGGGTGCTTGCAGATGCACCCACATGCGCTACAAAAAGTAACGCCGCAGCAAACCAAATACTTAAACGCATAGTCAAAAGCTCGCAGAAGAATTGGGGCGAGCAGCTCACGCCACCCGCAAGACCACGCGCTTAGGGGCACCCCGCGCAATCGCCAGTTCATCGACAGCGGCGCCCAGGGCTTTGATGCCGGGCGCAATTTGCTCGGCAGCGATGGACGACAGGCGCAAGCGGAAATACGGGCAAGGATAGGGCGGGTGCATAAAGAACACATCACCCGCTTCGATTAACACCCCATGCTTACGCGCAATCAAGGCCAATTCAGACGAGTCCACCCAGGCCGGGGCGCGCACCCATACCGATGCGCCACCCGATGGCAGCGTAAATTGAAAGTCCGGCAAATACTGTTGCAGTGCGCGTGCCACCATATACATGCGCTCTTGCATGGCCTGGTTGACGCGGCGCGCATGGGCGTCGTGGTGGCCCAGGGACAAAAACAGCGCAAACGTGTGCTGCAAAAATGCGCTGGGGTGGCGCACCATGGCGTGGCGCAGGCCGCGCAATTCGGCAATCAGGGCGCGCGGTGCCACGATATAGCCCAGGCGCAAAGAAGGCGACAAGCTTTTGGACACCGAGCCCACGTAAATCACACGGCCGACTTTGTCCAGGCTTTTGAGCGCGGGCATAGGCTCACCTTCGTACAAATTTTCGGCCTCGTAATCGTCTTCGATCACCACAAAATCTTTGTCCTGCGCTTTTTGCAAAAGCAAGCGGCGCCGTTCCATGCTGAGCGTGGCGGTGGTAGGGCTTTGGTGCGAGGGCGTGACAAACACATAGTCCAGCGCCGGCAAACGGTCCACCTTCAGGCCTTGGGCATCCACGGCCAGCGGCAGGCATTGCGGATGGCGCGGCGCGAAGCTGTTGCGTGCATGCGGATGGCCGGGCTCTTCCAGCCCGACGCGCTGGTTTTCGTCGAACAAGGCTTCGGCCAGCAGGTAGTACGCATGCTGCGCGCCCACGGTGATCAAAATTTCTTCGGGCAGGGCAAACACACCGCGCTTGGGCAAGAGGCGCAGGCGGATTTGCTCAACCAGTTCGGGCACATCGCTGAGTTCAAAGTCGGGCGTCCAATGCGGCAAATGTGCGCGCGCCAGGCTGTGGACGCAGCATTCGCGAAACGCCTCGGATGGAAACAGCTGCGGGTCGTAAGTGCCGTAAACAAAAGGATAGGCATAGCGGCGCCACTGATCCGGCTTGGCCAGGGTGCGCTGGTCAGACAAAGAGCGCAGCACGCGGCGGCCCCAATCGGGTTGGGCTGCGCCTGCGAGCGCCTCGGCCTTGGCCTGGGCGGCTTCAGCGCCGCGCCCTGTGCCCAGGGCCAGCGGTTTGCTGGCCGCAGCCTGCGCGTTGTCGGTCACAAAGACGCCGCTGCGCGGGCGCGATTCGATAAAGCCGTCGTCCATCAAATGCGCATAGGCGGCGGTAACGGTATTGCGGCTCAGGCCCAGCACCTGGGCCAGTTCGCGCGAGGAGGGCAACAGGGCACCAGCGGGCAGGCGGCCATCCAAAATCGCCTGCACCACTGACAAGCGCAGGCGCTGCTGTAAGGGCAAGGCCGGCTTATCGGGCAGTGTGAACAGGCTTTCCCACTGGGCGTCTTTGGTGCGGTGGCGCTGGGTCATGGTGCCAGCCAGTATAAAGAAGGGGCCAGGCGGTACCAGCAGGCCCGCCCGCTGTGCATGGCCCACACCAACGGCCTGAGCATCGGGCTGGCTTGCCCGATAAGCGCATCTGGCTCTAGCGCCACGCGGGCAGGAACTCTATCCTTGGGCCACACTTGTGCCAACCGAATCTCTGGAGAATGTCTGTGAGCCACCCGCCTGTTACCACCGCCACCCTGGAAGCCTTTAGCGAAGCCTGGAACCGCCATGACCTCGATGGCCTCATGCGTTTTATGAGCGAGGACTGTGTGTTCATGACTGCCGGTGGCCCCGATGCCTGCGGCGCCCGCCATGTGGGCCCTGAAGCGGTGCGCAAAGCCTTTGCGCTGGCCTGGGCCACGCTGGCGGACGCACAGTGGCGCAACGGGGTGCATTTTGTGCACGGCGACTTTGGTGTGTCGCAATGGACTTATACCGGCACCGCTGCCGACGGCAGCCGCGTCGAGACCGATGGCGTAGACATCTTCACTTTCAAAAACGGCAAGATCGCCGTGAAAAACGCATTCCGCAAAGCACGCCCCAACTTGCCTCCCCTTGCCTGACATAACGAGCACTCCGCCATGAGCACTGCGCAGCATTTCCAGGGCCTCAGCGCCCTACCACCCAGTCGCCCCACAGATACCCGTTACGACCCGCAGTACGACCCGCTGGTCATGCCCACGCCGGGCGCCGGGCGTGACTATGCACCCACCTACTGGGTGGCCAGCGCGGGCACACCGCCTGCGGACGACGGCCCGGTGTTGCGCGACATGGATGTGGACGTGGTGGTCATCGGTGGCGGCTCTACCGGCATGTCCGCTGCGCTGTATTTGGCGCAAGACCATGGCATAGGCGCGGTGGTGCTGGAAGCCAACCAGACGGCTTGGGGTTGTTCGAGCCGCAGCGGCGGCCAGGGCCAGAACGCCAGCGGGCGCTTAACCCGCTCGCAATGGATTGCGCGCTGGGGCTTGGATACGGCCAAAAAGCTGGATACCGAGATCCGCACCGGCTTTGAGAACTTTCGCGCACTCACGCAAGAGATCGATTGCAATGCCTTTGATGGCGGGCATTTGTATGTCGCCCACCGCGCGTCCAAAGTGGCCTATTTGCAAGAGCAAACGCGGGTGCGTCGCGAAATCTTCGGCTACAAAACGCGCATGCTGCGCACCGAAGAATTGCACGAAAACTATTGCGACGAGCGCGATGCGCACGCCGCCATGTGGGAGCCCGAAGGCGTGGGCGTACACCCTTTGAAGTTTACTTTTGGCCTGATGCAAAAAGCCCGCGCTTTGGGCGCCAAAGTGCATACCGCCAGCCCGGTGCAAGGCTGGCAAACCATCAACGGCGTGCACCATTTACAAACCCCCGGCGGCGTGGTGCGCGCCAAGCGCGTGGTGGTCTGTACCGGCGGCTATACCGGCCAGGGCATGACGCCGATTTTGAAAAACAAGCTGCTGCCGATTTTGTCCAACTCGGTGGTGACGCGGCCTTTGACGGATGCGGAACTCAAAGCCACGAATTTCAAGTCGCAAACCTTTTTGACCGACACGCGCACGCTGCGTTTTTACTACCGCCTGTTGCCCGACAACCGCTTGCAACTAGGCAGCCGCAGCGCCATCAGCGGCGCGGACGCCGAGCGCCCGGCGCATCTGAAACTGCTGACGGACGCCATCGCACGCAAGTTCCCGCCCTTGGTGGGTATCCCAATCGACTACTCCTGGTGGGGCTGGGTGGACGTGAGCCATGACATGATGCCGCGCCTGACCCGCCCGGACCCGGCGCAAACGGTGTGGCATGCGCTGGGCTATGGCGGCAACGGCGTATCTTTTTCTACCTGGGCGGGCAAGCGTATTGCGCAGCGTGTGGCCGGCAAAGACCAGGGGCAGGAGGTGTTCCAACTTCCGATATACAGTTCGCCCCTGGAATATCCGAATTTCTTCAAGCTGTTCCGCTCCGAAGCCTTGGCGCCGTTTCGGCGTTTGGGCCAGCACTTTCTGTACAAGTGGTACTGGATGCAAGACGAGCTTTAAATTATGGGTCACACGGTCACAATTCTCGATGGCGGCATGGGCCGTGAACTCAAACGCATAGGCGCACCTTTTCAACAACCCGAATGGTCGGCGCTGGCGCTCATGCAAGGGCCGCAGTTTGTGCGCCAAGCGCACGATGCGTTTGCAGATAGCGGCGCGCAGGTGCTAACGACCAATAGCTATGCGGTCGTTCCTTTTCATATCGGCCAAGAGCGCTTTGAGGCCCAAGGCGTGGCCCTGGCCCGCTTGTCCGCCGAACTGGCCCGGGCCAGTGCCGATGCTGCTACGCATAAGGTGTTGGTAGCCGGTTCGCTGCCGCCAGCCTTGGGTTCTTACCGGCCCGATTTATTTGTCCATGCGCAGTCGGTGGCGATTCACCGCAAACTGATAGAAGGCATGGATGCGCTGGTCGATGTGTGGTTGGCTGAAACGCAAAGCTCGATTGCCGAAATCCGCGCCGCGCATGAAGCGCTGGGCAGCAACACCAAGCCCTTGTGGATTTCTTTCACGCTGGGCGATGAGCCTGAAGGCGATGCCGTTACGCTGCGCTCTGGCGAAGCGGTCGATGCGGCGGTGCGCGAAGCGCTGGCCTTGGGTGCTAAAGCCGTGCTGTTTAATTGCAGCCAACCCGAGGTGATGGAAACGGCCGTCGTGGCAGCGCGCAAAGTGATTGGCGACACGGGCGTAGACATTGGCGTGTATGCCAATGCCTTTCCTCCGCAATCCAAAAAAGCCACGGCCAATGCCGTCATTCTGGACATCCGCGCCGACCTGGATCCGATGTCTTACACCGGCTGGGCGCAGCGCTGGGTGGACCAGGGCGCCACCATGGTGGGGGGCTGCTGCGGCATTTCGCCCGAGCATATAGCCGAGCTATCCCGCACATTTTCTTAAAGCGAGCGCCGCATGCGTATCTGGCAAAAACCTATTAGCGTTGAACTACTCACCGCCAACACCCGCAAGGGCGCGGACGAGCGCTTGGGCATCGAGTTTGTAGAAGTGGGCGACGACTACATCGTGGGCCGCGTGCCGGTGGATGAACGCACACGCCAGCCCTATGGCTTGTTGCACGGCGGCGTGTCCGTAGTACTGGCCGAAACATTGGGTTCGTGCGGCGCGGCTTTTTCCTGCCCGCCGGGCTACCGCGCCGTGGGTCTGGACATCAACGCCAACCATTTGCGCGGCGTGTCCTCCGGCTGGGTCACCGGCACCGCGCGCTCCGTGCATCGCGGACGCACTACGCATGTGTGGCAAATTGAGTTGCGTGATGAGGCGGGGAATATGACTTGCATTTCGCGCATCACCATGGCGATATTGGCGCCGGCGGGTTAAGGTTTCGTTTTATCGCAGGCAAGCTTGCTAAAGCTGCGGTCAGTGGGCTTTTCATAAAGACTGCTGTCTTTGTGCGTGCAGGTGCGAGCCATCCAGATACTGCGCCAAAAAATCTAAGTCCTTTTCGCGGACACCCAAGCGCTTAAAGATAGCGTGCCATTGGGCTGTTTGTTTGGCTATTTCTTGCACTATCTGCCGGGCTTGCGCATCTGTGAGCCCGAACGCGGGCGCTTCTGACATCGCATTGGCGATGCTGGCCTCGTGTCCCTGCACACCCACGCGCATTTGCTGGTAGCCCAAGCCTTGCACGGCGGGCAGCACATCAAAGGCAGGGGACAGCGCGTAAAAGCCATCTTCGCCACGTACCAAGGCGTGGTTTTTTTCGTGGTCGTCGGTGTTGTCGATCAGGATGTTGAACACCATGCGTCTGAACAGTTCTTGTTGTTGTCCACGCAATTTTTCTGGATGCCCCAAGCGGCGCAAGAGCTGGGCCAACTCCGGGTAGCCCATGGCTTCGCCCGCAGCCCGCAGCGCCACATGGGCTGACTGCACATGGAGGCGATGGCCGGGGGCGCGGTCAAAGCGTCGCACCGCCACTGCATGGCCTTGGGGCAAAGGCAGCAAGCGGGTGTCGGCGGTGTGAATGCCACAAAGACGGGCCAGTTGCATGCTAGCGTGCTCTATCAACGGCGTGTCCAACTCAGCCCCTTCGGCAAACTTGACCACCCAGGACGCGCCATCTATTTGCATCAGCGACTTGGGCCGTGCCCCGCCCATGGAGACGCCGGGTTGCAGCAGGCGGCGCTGCTGCTCGCTGATGGCCTCGCCCGCCATGACGCGACGCACCGCTTGGTGCATATCAGCCAAACCGTCGAAGCTGGGTAGGGCCGCGCTGTCGGCGGGCACATAGGCATCCATGTGCAGCGATACGCCCAAGGCCCCAAAGCGGTCATCGCCTGCAAAGTACAAGTACTCCAGCAAAGACAAACGCGCGGGCCGCTGGATCAAACGGATAACGCGTTCGCCCCATTGGTCGGGCCGCGCATCATCTATCGCGCCTGCGGCCGTGCCCTGCCCGGCGGGCAACATCAAGCCAGCTTGCAAAGGCAGGTCTTCGCTCAAGGCAAAGCCCTGGGTAGACGCGATCCATTCAGGGGCATACGTCAACCCCACTTTGCGGCGCTGGTCTTGCAAGCTGAGGGTGCCTATGCGCTGGTGTCTGGCCGCATCCGCCAGCCACCACAAGGCCATGCTGTCTTGGGCTTGGTAAGCGCTGCTCACAGCAGTGCCCTTGGCTTGCGCGATTGGCGGCGTCCACGCTGGCGCACCGCTTCAATGTCTTGTTCTAGTGCGTTGGTGTCGTGCACCGGGGCCGCCATCTCAGGCAAGGCGGCGTGGCGCCCCATCAGCCACAAGGCGGTGGCGTAAACGCCCATGCCCACAGAAGGATCTCCTTTTTCCATGCGGATGAGCGTGGGCACGGACACCGCCATGCGGCTGGCCCAAGCACGCAGGCTCTCTTTGCGGCGCTGGCGAGCGAGTGCCAGGTTTCCACCCAAATCCGCCAGCGCTTTGGCGGCAGAAGCAGGGAGTTGATCGGCTGCTAAAGAAGCTTTTGACATAACACAAACTTTAACATAAAGATGTTTTTGTGTTGCTTTAAGTTATCAAAAAGTGCGGTGAGTTCCAGCGGCAAGCTGGTCCGGGGAGAAATGTTTGATTTACCCCCCCTGCTCCCCCCGCGCCAAGCGCTCACTTTTCCAATACACATCATCCCCCACCGTGCCATCGGTGCGGTAGCGATTCAGTACGCGGGCCAGCACAAACATCAGGTCGGACAGGCGGTTGAGGTATTGGCGCGGGGCTTCTTTCAAAGCCTCTTCATTGCCCAGCGCTACCACGGCACGTTCGGCGCGGCGCGCTACGGTGCGGCATACGTGCGCTAGCGAAGCGGCGCGGTTGCCTGCGGGCAGGATGAACTCTTGCAGCTTGGGCAGGTGCTCGTTGTGCTGCTCTAAAGCCTGGTCCAAGGCTATCACTGCCTCGGGCTTGAGCAATTCAAAGCCGGGAATCGACAATTCGCCGCCCAGGTTGAACAACTGGTGTTGCACTTCCACCAAGACGCTGCGCACGCTCTCGGGCATGGCCTCACACAAGAGTACGCCGATGTGGCTATTGAGTTCGTCGACCTCGCCCATGGCGTGCACGCGCAAGCTGTTTTTGGAGACGCGCGAGTTGTCACCCAGGCCGGTGGTGCCGCCGTCGCCGGTGCGGGTAGCAATTTGTGTCAAACGTTGTCCCATGGGGTGTTCTTTCGGTGGTTTAGATGCAGTGTTGCTGCTAAGTTTTTTAGGTGTGTGCGCTGCTTGAAACCGCTAGCACTCGAATAGCCGCAGGCCGTGCACCCGACATAGTCGCATCAGTCATGCGCATAGACAAAAGGGCTTTGGTAAATCCAGACTATTTTGCCATTGGGCGCTTGGTAGCGGGCGTTTTCTACCAAGTCGTGTGCCTGAAAATCCAGGCTTACCAAGTAGGCGCCAGGGCGCAATTGCTTGGCCGCTTTGGCCACCGCGCGCGGCATGCTTTCGGGGCGCTGAAAGGCGTAGACCATGTCGTAGCCGGACCAGTCGGCCTGCCAAATATCGGCGCGGCGTATGCGCGCCCAGGGCAGGCGCAGCGCGCACCACCAGCGCAGCACTACGCTCCACTCCAAACCATAAAACTGCGCTTGCGGATAGGCCAGCCGCAAAGCACGCAAGCCGTGCCCCATGCCGCAACCAGCGTCCACCACCTTGGCGCCCACGGGCAGCGGCGCATGCGCGGGCAACTCCAGCAAAGCCTTGGCCGGCGTGGGAAATAAGGGTGCGTCGGACCAGGCATTGACCGGGTACACCAAAAGCATGATGGCCAGCGGCAGCAGCCACATCCAGCTGGGCAAATCGCCAGGCCCCAGCACTTGCAAACTCAGCGCAAACGAGATCGGAAAACCCCCGGCGATAAACAATTTGCGCCACCAACTATTGCCCCACACGCTAAGCAGCACGCCGACCGCTGCCGCCATCACCAAGGCCCACACCGGCGGCCAGCCCTGGGTGTTTAAAAACCGGAACAAAACCCAGCTCGCGCCCCAGGACAAAAGCGCGGGCGCCGGCCAGGGCGGCGCTTTGCGCCAGCCGCTGGTGGCAGTGGGCTCCGGGGTGTTGAACACGGCTTAGCGTTCCGTTTGCGGGGACAGGCGCTCTACCAAGCCATTGAGCGCATCGAGCGAGCCAAACTGAATCACCATCTCGCCCATCTCGTCCATGCGGCCATTGCGCTTGACACGTTTTTTGATGCGGATTTCTACCTCCGCGGCCAGTGTGTCAGACAACTCTTCTTCCAAGCGCTTTAAGTCGCGGGACTTTTCTTTTTTCGGTTTGGCCGAAGTGAGTGTGAATTCCGCGCTAAGTTTTTTGACCAGGCTTTCGGCTTCGCGTACCGACAGTTTTTTACCGACGATTTGGTTGGCAGCGGATATTTGTGTCGCTTTGTCCAAGGCCAATAAGGCGCGTGCATGGCCCATGTCCACATCGCCAGCCATCAACATGGCTTGCACCGGCTCGGCCAGTTGCAAAAGGCGCATGAGGTTGCTGGCTGCGCTGCGCGAGCGGCCTACGGATTGGGCAGCGGCTTCATGCGTGAGGCCGAATTCTTTGATCAGGCGTTGCAGGCCTTGGGCTTCTTCCAGCGGGTTCAGGTCCTCGCGCTGCATGTTTTCAATCAGCGCCATGGCGGCGGCGGCCTGGTCGGGCACATTGCGCACCAGCACCGGTACCGCGTCCAAACCAGCCAGGCGCGCAGCGCGGAATCGGCGCTCGCCGGCGATGATTTCATACAGCGGCTTGGCGCCACGCGCCGGTTGCAGGGCTTGCGCTTGTTCGCTGCTTAGCTGGCGCACCAAGAGCGGCTGCATGATGCCCTGGGCCTTGATGCTTTCGGCCAACTCGTACAAGGCGCCTTCGTCCATGTGGGTGCGCGGTTGGTATTGACCGGCTACCAGGTCGTCCAGCACCAGGCTCACGGGCAAAGCGTTTTCGTCCGCTGCGCCGGGCGCGCTGTCTTGTACTGTGGGGCCGAGCAAGGCCTCCAGGCCCATGCCCAAGCCTTTGGGTTTTTTAGTCGCCATGCGAATCATCCTTTGTTTGCAATAGTTGCGTGAGGCTTGCGTGTCCCTCGGGCCAGTCGCCCAGACCCGAGTCCGCGTTAATGTGTCCGGCCATGCCGTAATCGATGCAGCGTGCGCCCCAGGCTGCCGCCATGTCGCTGGCGCGTTCAAAGCTGCAATAGGGGTCGTTGTGGCTGGCAAACAACACGCTGCTAAATGGCAAGGTCTGCATAGTCACCGGCGCCCAACTGGCCAGCAGCGGCCGCAATGCGTCACGCTCCGCATCGCCCGGCGCCACCAGCAAAGCCCCGCGCACTTTGGCGGTGTTACGCGAATGCGCAGCCCAACTGGCCACCAGCAAACAGCCCAGGCTGTGCGCCACCAGCACGCAAGGTTGGCTGTGGCTGAGCACGGCTTCTTCGAGCTGCGCCATCCAGTCGCCGCGCAGGGGCCGCATCCAGTCGTGTTGCTGCACCCGCGTGTAGCCATAGCGCGCCTCCCAGCGGCTTTGCCAATGGTCGGGGCCCGAGTTTTGCCAACCGGGCAAGAGCAATACCTGTGCGTGCATCTGCACTTATTGCATGGTGGGGATGCGGCGGATCATTTCCTGCGCAAAGGCCACAAAGGCCTGCGCGCCTTTGGACGCCGGATCAAAAGCCACGCCGGGCAAGCCATAGCTAGGGGCTTCGGCCAGGCGGACATTGCGCGGAATCACGCTGTCAAACACCTTGTCGCCAAAGTGCGCCTTAAGCTGGTCGCTCACCTGCTGCTGCAAGGTAATGCGTGGATCGAACATCACCCGCAATAAGCCGATAATTTTTAAATCTTCATTCAAATTGGCTTTCACTTGCTTGATGGTGTTGACCAAATCCGTTAGGCCTTCCAGCGCGAAATATTCGCACTGCATGGGCACGATCACACCATGGGCGCAGCACAGGCCGTTGAGGGTGAGCATGGACAGCGAGGGCGGGCAGTCGATGAGCACAAAGTCATACTGCTCTTTAACCTCTGCCAAAGCGGCTTTGAGGCGGCGTTCGCGGCGCTCGAGCTCCACCATCTCCACCTCGGCACCAGCCAACTCGCGGTTGGCGCCCAGAATGTCGTAGCTGCATTTGGCGGCGATCAGTTTGTCGCTGCGCGTTATCGCCTGGGCCATGCTGGCCGATTCGAGCAGCACGTCATAGACCGAAAGCTTCAAGGTGCGCTTGTCCACGCCTGAGCCCATGGTGGCATTGCCTTGCGGGTCCAGATCCACCATCAGCACGCGCTGGCCTTGCAGCGCCAACCCGGCAGCCAGGTTCACGGTGGTGGTGGTTTTGCCGACGCCACCTTTTTGGTTGGCAACACAAAATATCTTGGCCATGGGCTGTCTCAGTAAAAGTCGTATGAAAAAGGACGCAGCGCAGTAGCAGACT
The DNA here is from genome assembly GCA_040400635.1 of Rhodoferax sp. Classification (GTDB taxonomy): domain Bacteria; phylum Pseudomonadota; class Gammaproteobacteria; order Burkholderiales; family Burkholderiaceae_C; genus Allorhodoferax. The sequence continues at coordinate 3,292 of JBBAPY010000012.1, read as the reverse complement.
TCGCGGCTACTGCGAGACCACCAGCTTGAGGCCAAAGCCAATCAAGACCACGCCGGCCAGTTTTTCCAGCGCCTGGCTGATCTTCGGGCTGGCGCGCACGCGTTCGGCAAAGAAATAGGCCAGCAAAGTCGCCGCCAGCCCATACAAGAAAGTCAAGGCGGCAATAGTCAAAGCCATAAAGCCATAGGTGAGCACACCCTGCTGCTGCACCGGGTCCACAAACAAAGGGAAAAACGCCATATAAAACAAAATGGCTTTGGGGTTGAGCAAGGTAATAAAGAACGCTTGGCGCAAAAACTGGCTGGGCCGAATCTCAATGGGGGAAGGCGCGCCGGGCTTGGCAAACACCATATAAGCACCCAGCCAGGCCAAATAAGCAGCGCCCGCCCATTGCACCAGATGAAAAGCTGCCGGGTAGTGGCTAAGCAAAGCGGCCACGCCGGCCACCGCCAACCACATCAGAACCTGGTCGCCCAGGATCACTCCCAGGGTCGCAGCCAAACCACCACGTATGCCGCCCTTGCCGGTGGAGAGCACCAGCGCCAAATTGCCCGGCCCGGGAATCAGAAGAAAAATCAGGACGGCAGCTACAAAAGTGCCGTAATCGGTGACGCCAAGCATCGTAAACCTTAAGGAAACAAGGTCGTGAGTTTACGTGATCGCGTGTTTCACGTGAAACAGGACCTGTCTATGTGACCGATTCAGCGCGCGTGTCGGCCGAACTTATTCGCTTAGACGGCGCATCCATACAACACAGCGCTGGGCGTCCAGCCCCGGCACCTGTAAAGGTTCCACGTGAAACACCTGCACCTGCGGGGGCAGCGCCTGAATTTCTTCATTCGGGGTCTTGCCTTTCATGGCTATCCAGAAGCCGCCGGGCAACAAAGCTTTATCAGACCCGGCCACCAGATCGGGCAAAGACGAGAAGGCGCGGGCGCTGACCACCTGATACGCAGGGCCCAAACTTTCCACCCGCGCATGCAGGCCGCGCAAGTTGGCAAGGCCCAGACTGAGGGCCGCTTGTTGGATAAAGCTGGATTTCTTGGCGACCGTGTCTACGCAGTCCACCTGCAATTGCGGCAGGCAGATTGCCAACACCAGGCCGGGCAAACCGGCGCCCGAGCCCACGTCTAGCAAGCGTATCGGGGCCGGCGAAGCCAAGCTTGCAAGTTGCGCACGCAGCGGCGCAACCACGGCCAGGCAGTCCAAAAGATGGTGGCTAAGCATGGCTTGCGGGTCGCGCACCGCCGTCAGGTTATAGACCTGGTTCCATTTCTGCAGCAGCGCCAGGTAGTCCAGCAAGGCCTGGCGCTGGGCTGGCTTGAGGTCTAAAGCCAGCGCATCGAGCCCCGCATCCAAGCCCGCCGCCAGGCTGATGCTCACTGCGCGGCCTCGGTCGCAGGCTGCGGCGGCTTGGCGGCAAACTCTCGGAAGTTGCCTTTTTTCAGGTGGATGAGCAAGAGCGAAATCGTCGCCGGGGTAATACCGGACATGCGCGAGGCCTGGCCAAGCGTCTCGGGGCGCTGCTTGTTCAGGCGCTGACGTGCCTCGATGCTGAGCGCAGATACCTGCATATAGTCCAAGGTCTCGGGCAGGCGCAGGTTTTCATAGTGCGCGGAGCGGCCCACGTCTTCTTTTTGCCGGTCGATATAGCCAGCGTACTTGATGGCAATTTCCACCTGCTCGACGACGCTTTGCACAAACACATCCTGCGCCAGCGCCACCACCAGCCCATCGCCCTGCCCTGCGGCCACCGATAAATCCGGGTTGGCAAAGCGACCAGCGGCCATAGACATCAGGTCCGCGTAGCCCACCTCCGGGCGGCGCAAGAGATCGGCCAGGCTGTATTCATGCTCCAGGGCCTTGCCCAAAACACGCTCGGCCTCGGGCGCGGCCAGGTTTTTGGGGCTGACCCACAGGCTGCGCAGGCGTTCGGTTTCACGTGAAACAGCGTCTTGCTTACGGCTGAAAGCCTCCCAGCGGGCATCGTCCACCAGCCCGAGTTGGCGGCCTACCGTGGTCAATCGGGTGTCGGCATTGTCTTCGCGCAGCTGCAAGCGGAACTCGGCGCGGCTGGTAAACATGCGGTATGGCTCGGTCACGCCCTTGGTAATCAGGTCATCCACCAGCACGCCGATATAGGCCTGGTCACGCGCAGGCAGCCAGCTCTCGCCGGCATAAGCAGTGCGGGCACCGGCTTGCAATGCGGCGTTGATGCCGGCGAACAAGCCCTGGGCCGCTGCTTCTTCGTAGCCCGTGGTGCCGTTAATTTGTCCGGCAAAAAACAGGCCCCGGATTGCGCGCGTCTCAAAACTGCTTTTCAGCTCACGTGGGTCAAAGTAGTCGTACTCGATGGCATAGCCGGGTCGCAAAATATGCGCCTTCTCCAGCCCCACCATGCTGCGCACCAAGTCGTACTGAATATCAAAAGGCAGGCTGGTTGAGATGCCGTTGGGGTAATACTCATGGGTGTCCAGGCCCTCGGGCTCCAGAAATATCTGGTGGCTTTCTTTGTCTGCAAAGCGGTTGACCTTATCTTCCACACTAGGGCAATAGCGCGGGCCCACACCCTCAATCGTGCCGGTGAACATCGGGCTGCGGTCAAAACCGCTGCGGATGATCTCGTGGGTGCGGGCATTGGTATGCGTAATCCAGCACGGCACTTGCCGCGGGTGCTGCCCTGCCCTGCCCATGAAGCTAAACACCGGCAGCTGCGCGCCCATGCCGCCAGGCATGCCATCGCCCGGCTGCTCCAGGCAACGGGAAAAATCAATCGTGCGCCCGTCCAGGCGCGGCGGCGTACCGGTCTTGAGCCGGCCTTGTGCCAATTTCAGCTCTTTAAGGCGAGCGCTTAGGCGCGCCGCTGGTGGGTCTCCGGCGCGGCCGGCGCCGTAGTGGTTCATGCCGACGTGGATCTTGCCGTCTAAAAACGTACCCGCCGTCAGGATGACCGTAGTTGCTTTAAAAACAATTCCTATTTGCGTAACCGCTCCCGCCACGCGGTCGCCCTCTATCAGAAGGTCATCCACCGCTTGCTGGAACAGTGACAAATTAGGCTGGTTCTCCAGCACACGGCGTATCGCCGCTTTGTACAGTACCCGGTCGGCCTGGGCGCGGGTGGCGCGTACTGCAGGGCCTTTGCTGGAATTAAGAATGCGAAACTGGATGCCACTCTCGTCCGTAGCCAAAGCCATCGCGCCGCCCAAAGCATCGACCTCTTTGACCAGATGCCCTTTGCCGATGCCGCCAATGGACGGGTTGCAACTCATCTGCCCCAGCGTCTCTATGTTGT